>NZ_SMKB01000023.1:0-53589 GCF_004348575.1 Actinomadura sp. 7K534 | reverse complement strand
GGGACGGGGCGGGAACCGGACCGAGCGCGGGATGCAGGGCGGCGCCGGTGGCGGCCAGCCCTTGCCTGAGGCGTTCCAGGTCCAGGTGGTAGTAGCTGTCGCGGCCGTCGTGGCTGCTGCGGCGCGCGGTGACGAGCCCGCCCGAGCGGAGCAGCCGCAGGTGGTAGGACACCAGGTTCTGCGGCTGGTCGACCAGGGCGACCAGCTCCCGCACGCGCAGATCGCTGCGCGCCAGCTCGCTGAGGAGCCGCCAGCGCACCTCGTGGGCCACCAGGCCGATGAACGGCGGCGGGGCCGCTTGACCGGACCGCGACATACCCGCAGGATACATCAAGAGGGTTTGATGCATCAATTGTGCGTGATGCGTCTCGAAGATGTTGGAGGGCGCTGATGACCCCGCGACGCGCGGATCCCGAGTCCGGACCGCCCGAGCCGGGCGCTCCCGATCGCCTCGTGCGCCGGCTGGGCACCGGGGACGCGGTCGTCATCGGCCTGGGCTCGATGATCGGCGCCGGGGTGTTCACCGTGTACGGCCCCGCCGCCGCGGCGGCCGGCACGGGCCTGCTGCTGGGGCTGGCGCTGGCGGCGGTCGTCGCCTACTGCAACGCGGTGGCCTCGGCGCAGCTCGCGGCGGCCTATCCGACGTCGGGCGGCACCTACGTCTACGGCCGCGAGCGGCTCGGCCACTGGTGGGGATTCGCCGCGGGGTGGGGGTTCGTGGTCGGCAAGACCGCCTCGTGCGCGGCGATGGCGCTGACCTTCGCCGCCTACGCCGTCCCCGGCCCGGAGTGGGCGCGGCGGGCGGCGGCGATCGCCGCCGTGGCGGGCCTGGCCGCGCTCAACTACCACGGCGTGACCCGGACCGCGCTCGCCACCCGCGTGCTGGTCGCCACCAGCCTGACCGCACTGGCCGCCGTGGTGATCGCGATCATCGCCGGGGGCGGCGGGGACGCGGACGGCCTCGGCGGCTGGTCCGCGCTGGGCACCGGTGGCGTCCACGGCGTCCTCCAGGCGGCCGGGCTGCTCTTCTTCGCCTTCGCCGGCTACGCGCGCATCGCCACACTGGGGGAGGAGGTGCGCGACCCCCGGCGGACCATTCCCCGCGCCATCCCCATCGCCCTGTTCCTCGCCGTGGCGGTCTACGCGGCCGTCGGCGCGGCCGTGCTGGCGGCGCTCGGCCCGGACCGGCTCGCGGGGGCGACCGCGCCGCTGACCGCCGCCGTCGAGGCCGCCGGTGCCGGTGCGCTGACCCCGGCGGTCCGCGCCGGAGCCGCGCTCGCGGCGCTCGGCGCGCTGCTGGCGCTGATCGCCGGCATTGGCCGCACCGGGCTGGCGATGGCCCGCAACCGCGACCTGCCCGGCCGGCTCGCCGCCGTCCACCCCCGCCACCGGGTGCCGCACCGCGCCGAGATCGCCGTCGCCGCCGCGGTCGGCGCGCTGGTCGCGGTCGCCGATCTGCGCGAGGTGATCGGGTTCTCCTCGTTCGGCGTGCTGGTCTACTACGCCATCGCCAACGCGGCCGCCTTCACCCAGCCGGCGAGCGACCGGCGCTGGCCGCGGGCGCTGAACGTGCTCGGCGCCGCGGGCTGCCTGACCTTGGCCGTCACCCTGCCGTGGAGTTCGGTCCTGGGCGCGACGGCCATGTTCGCCATCGGGCTCGTCGGCCGCAAGATCGTCCTGGTGCGGCGCGCCCGATCCGTGTGAACGCCCTCAGGACGGCGCTCCGTAGCGGGCGGCGATCGCGGCGGCGCGGTCGCGCAGGGCCGTGCGCAACCACTCCGGCTCCAGGGCCTCCGCGTCCGCGGCGAGCTGCCACAGCGCCCATTTGGCGTGCCGCGCGTCCTGGAAGGCCACTTCGAGCCGCAGCCACCCGTCCGCGTCGGTGTCCTCGGCCCGGACGGTCAGCGCCGTGCCCGCCAGCTCCTCCCGCCGCGCCGGATCCAGCCGCACCAGGACGACGACCTGGTCGCCGCCGGTGCGGAACCGCGTGCTGCGCTCCCGCCAGGCCCGGTCCAGATCGACCCGGTCCGGCCGCTCGGCGGGTTCGTCGAGTTCCTCGGCGGCCAGCACCCGGGACAGCCGGTAGGTGCGGTCCGCGCCGGACCGCGTGGCCAGCAGGTAGCCCTGCTCGCGCACGGTGACCAGGCCGATCGGGTCCACCGTGCGCCACTTCGGGGCCTGGCCCACGGCCGCGTAGTGGATGCGCAGCTTGTGCCCGGCGAACACCGCGCGCCGGATCTCGGCCACGACGGCGCCGGACACGTCCTCGGCACCCTGCCGGCGCGAGAGGAGGTCGGTCTCGGGGTCGATGAGCAGCCGCTCGACCGCGCCCGCGGCGGTGTCCCGGTGCCCTTCGGGCAGCGCGTCCACCACCTTGAGCATCGCCGAGGCGAGCGCCGAGCCGAGCCCGAACGCCTGCGCGCCGCGCCGCGACCCGGCGACCAGCAGGGCGAGCGCCTCGTCGTGGTTCAGCCCGGTGAGCTCGGTCTGGAACCCGGGCAGCAGCGCGAAACCGCCGTGCCGGCCCCGTTCGGCGTAGACGGGGACGCCCGCCGCGGACAGCGCCTCGATGTCGCGCAGGACGGTGCGCGTGGACACCTCCAGCTCGCGGGCCAGCGCCGCCGCCGACAGCCGCCCGTGCCGGCGCAGCAGCAGCACCAGCGAGACCAGCCGGTCGGCGCGCATGCGAGAAAGCTACCGAAATACATGACAGAGGATGTCGTGATTCGTTGGGAGGCTCATCACGCGACCGGAGCCGACGGGGCGATCGGCGCACGCACTCACCGAATGGAGCGGATGTGGCGATGGAGCGGACCGCGGTCAACCCGTGGGAGTGGTCGGCGGAGATGGGCTACAACCAGGGCGAGGTCGTCTCCGGGCACACCCGGACGCTGTACTGCGCCGGGCAGACCGCCATGAGCGACGAGGGCAGGCCCCAGCACGCCGGTGACATGGCGGCGCAGGTGGCGCTGAGCCTCGCCAACCTGGAGGCCGTGCTCGGCGAGGCCGGCATGTCCCTCGGGAACCTGGTCCGGCTCAACGTCTACACGACCGATGTCGATCTGCTCTTCCAGCACTACGGCGTCCTGGCGTCGCGGCTGGGTGCCGCGGGTGTGGCACCGCCCACCACGATGCTCGGCGTGACACGGCTGGCGCTCCCCGACCTGATGGTCGAACTGGAGGCGACCGCCGTCGCCTGACGCCCCCGCCGCCTCCGGCGACCCGCCGGAGGCGGCACGACCGCGCGGCGGCCGGTCACGCATTCGTGCGTGCGAGCCGGGCGGGGAGGTCGGTGAGCCGCTCGATGCGGAGCACCGTCCCGTCCGCCGCCGGTGACGGCCCGCCGGTGACGAAGTCGATCCCGCGATCCAGCCAGATGCCGGTGAGCCCGGCGAGGGCGGCGGCGTTCACATCGCTCTCCAGCATGTCGCCCACGTTGACGGCGTGCGCCGGGTCCGTCCCCATCGACCCGCAGGCGGCGGCGTAGGCGGCGGGCTTGGCCGCACCCAGCTCGGACGGCGTCAGGACGGCCTCGAAGAAGTCGAGCAGGCCGAAGCGGGCGAGCTTGGCGCGCTGCTGCTCGGGGTCCCCGTTGGTGAGGACGGCCAGGCGCGGCCCTCCGGGGAGCCGGGCCAGGCTTTCCAGGCAGGGCCGGACGTCGGGATAGCACCGCCAGGACTCCTCGAACACGCCGAGGTAGCGCTCGGCGATCCAGGCGTCCAGGAGGGCGGGGCTCTCCGGAACCGGCTCGCCGAGCATCGGCAGGAACGAGCGGACCCGGCGCCGGTGGTGCTCGGCGAAGGAGCACTCCCCGGCCAGGTACTCCCGCATGTGGCGGCCCTCCAGCGTCCACCACAACGCCATCAGCTCCTCCGGCGGAGCCGCCGCGCCGGGCGCCGACCGGACGATCCGCCCGATCGCCTCCCACACCGCGCTCCGATGGTCGACCAGTGTGCCGTCCAGATCGAAGAAGACCACCTCTGCCACCGGACGATCCTCTCGTGCCGCGACCCACCGGCCGGGACCGGGAGGATCTGAGTAGGAGTACTCAGGCCAGCTGAGTAGCCGGGCTCATGCATCGCGCGCCCGTCGGGAACATCGTCTGTGCATGAACCGGCAACCGCCCCGCGAGGGAGTCCGCCTGCTGCTGACGGCGGGGGCGATCGTGCTGGCGGTCATCCTGGTCGTCACCGGGCTGGCCGTCGTCGGCGGCATGATCATCGCCGTTTTCGTCTTCTCCAACACCTGGAGCAACAAGTGATCGCGCGGCTGCTTCTGCTCGTCCGCATGGCCCGTCCGCCGGTCATCGTCCTGCTGGGCCTGTTCACCGCTACCGGGATGGCGCAGACAGGCCATGGCGAGGACCGCTTCCTGCTGGCCCGGGCCCTGGTCGCGGTCTTCGGGTTCCTGGTGTTCTCGGTGGCCTGCAACGACATCGCGGACGTGCTCGTCGACCGGGTGAACCTGCCCGGCGATCCGGGACGGCCCCTGGTGACCGGCACCGCACATCGCCGCGACATGGTCCTGGCCGGCGCCACCGCCGCCGCCCTGGCCTTGGCCGCGACCCTCACTCTGCACTGGCCCGCCACTCTGGTGACGATCGCGGGCCTGGCCGTCAGCGCCGCGTATTCGCTCCGCCCGCTCCGATTGGCCGCCCGCGGCGTGGTGGCGCCGCTGGTGCTACCCGCCTGCTACGTCGCCGTGCCCTATCTGGTGGGCATCTTCGCCATCCGCGACTCGCTGCGGCCGGAGGACGTGCTGCTCCTCGCCGCACTGTACGTCGGCTTCATCGGCCGGATCCTGCTGAAGGACTTCCGGGACGTCCGCGGCGACGAGATGTTCGGCAAACGGACGTTCCTGGTCCGGCACGGCCGTGGCTGGACCTGCTCGTTCAGCGCCTTCTGCTGGACGGCCGGAACGATCCTGCTGCTGGCGGCCGTCCGGCACCCCACGATCGAGTTGATCGCGGTCAACGCCGCGTACCTGGCCGTCGCCCTCCTGCTCCTGCGCGCCCTGTCGACCGAGCGCGGCGCGCGCCGCGACGAACACCTCATAGCCGCGATCGCCATCGTCGGCCGGGGAATCGTCCTCTCCGCCCTGGCCCACCTGGCCCTGACGAACGCCGGATGGCCCGCCCCGCAGTACACCGCCGTAATGATCACGCTCTCGGCCTGCCTGCTCGGCCT
This sequence comes from Actinomadura sp. 7K534, assembly GCF_004348575.1. Taxonomy (NCBI): domain Bacteria; kingdom Bacillati; phylum Actinomycetota; class Actinomycetes; order Streptosporangiales; family Thermomonosporaceae; genus Actinomadura; species Actinomadura sp. 7K534. The sequence goes on along the minus strand of NZ_SMKB01000023.1, from coordinate 48,403 downwards.
GGCGGCCGCGATGGCCCGCCGAGGCCCCCTGGTCACCCACGGACGCGCGTCCGAGGCGGTCGGTGAGCGGAGGGTGGCGATGCGGAGTTAGCGCTGGAATGCAGGGGGTGCCGGGGTGGTTGGCACGGATGTGAAGAGCATCGGTTTTCTCTCGTTCGGGCACTGGAGCGACAGTGCGGGGTCGCGGACGCGGTCGGCGGCGGACGCGCTGCTGCAGTCGATCGACCTGGCCGTGGCCGCGGAGGAGCTGGGCGCCGACGGCGCGTACTTCCGGGTGCACCACTTCGCCAGGCAGCTCGCGTCGCCGTTCGCGCTGCTGTCGGCGATCGGCGCGAAGACCTCGCGCATCGAGATCGGCACCGGCGTGATCGACATGCGGTACGAGAACCCGATGTACTTCGCCGAGGACGCCGGCGCCGCCGACCTGATCTCCGGCGGACGGCTGCAGCTCGGCATCAGCCGCGGGTCGCCGGAGCAGGTCATCGACGGCTGGCGGTACTTCGGGTACGAGCCGGCCGAGGGCGAGACCGACGCCGACATGGCGCGCAGGCACACCGAGGTCCTGCTCATGGTGCTGCAGGGCAAGGGCTTCGCCAAGCCCAACCCGCGGCCGATGTTCCCCAATCCGCCCGGACTGCTGCGCGTCGAGCCGCATTCGGAGGGGCTGCGCGAGCGCATCTGGTGGGGCTCGGGCTCCAACGCGACCGGCGTGTGGGCGGCCGAGCTCGGGATGAACCTGCAGAGTTCCACGCTCAAGGACGACGAGACCGGCGAGCCGCTGCACGTCCAGCAGCGCAAGCAGATCGAGGCGTACCGGCAGGCATGGAAGGAGGCCGGTCACGAGCGCGAGCCGCGCGTGTCGGTCAGCCGCAGCATCTTCGCGCTGACCAGCGACCTGGACCGCGCCTACTTCGGCCGGAACACCGACGACGGCGACCACATCGGCATGATCGACGAGAAGACCCGGGCGATCTTCGGGCGCTCCTACGCGGCCGAGCCGGACGTGCTGGTCAAGCAGCTCGCCGAGGACGAGGCCGTCCAGGCGGCGGACACGCTGCTGCTCACCGTCCCCAACCAGCTCGGCGTGGACTACAACGCGCACGTCCTGGAGAACATCCTGACCCACGTCGCGCCCGAACTCGGCTGGCGCTGACCCGGCGCCAGAGCCGTCCGGGCGGTCAGATGGGCTGGGCGGAGCCGGTGCCCGGGGCGCGGTAGAGCAGGCGCCGGAGCATGTCGGTGATGGTGACGACGCCCAGCACCGACTCTCCCTCGGTGACCAGGGCGAGCTGGTTGCCGGTCCGGCGCATCCGGGCCAGCGCGGTGTAGACCGGGGTGTCGGCCTCGACCAGGTGGGCCGGCCTGGTCAGGTGCGCGATCCCGGAGGTCTCGGGCTCGGTGAGGGTGTCGCGGACGTGCACCACCCGCCAGGCCGTGCCGGGCCCGTGCACCAGGATGCGCAGGTGGCCGGAGGCGTGGCCGGTGGCCTGGACCTCGGCCACGGTCGCGTCCGGGGGCACGGTGGTCGGTTCGGTGCCCGGCCTGACCAGGTCCCCGATGCGCAGATTGCTCAGATCGAGGGCCTCGGACAGCTGGGCCGAGTATCCGGCGTCCAGGGCGCCGACGTTGGCCGAGTGCTCGACCAGGTGGCGCAGCGCGTCCGGGTCCTGCCCCGACTCCACCTGGTCGGCGGACTCGACGCCGACCTTGCGCAGGCACCAGTTCGCCGACTCGTTCAGCGCGCGCAGCAGCGGCCGGGTCAGCCGCATGAAGCCGCGCATCGGCAGCGCCAGCATCGTGGCCGACCGCTCCGGATGCGCGATCGCCCACGACTTGGGCGCCATCTCCCCGACCACCAGATGCAGGAACGTCACGATGACCAGCGCCAGCGCGAAGCCCGCCGCGTCGGCGAACCACCCCGGCGCGTTCCACGAGCTGATCAGGGGGGTGAGCCAGTGGTGCACGGCCGGCTTGGTGATCGCGCCCAGGGCCAGCGTGCAGATCGTGATGCCGAGCTGGGCGCCGGCGAGCAGCACCGTCAGCTCGGACGCGCTGCGCAGCGCCGCCCGAGCCGACCGGCTGGTGGGCGCGGCGTCCTCCAGCCGGTGGCGTTTGGCGGCGATGAGCGCGAACTCCACCGCGACGAAGAAGGCGCTGAGCGCGATGATGGCGACGGTGACGCCCAGGACCGCCCATGGGTTGCTCATCGGTCCGTCTCCTCCCGGCCGGCCGCGGCCCCGGTGGGCTCGGTGGTGACGTGCAGCCGGATCGACGAGGGCACGTGGTTGTCGACGTCGAGCACCGTCACGTGCACGAACCGGACGGACGGCTCGTCGCTGTGCGCGAGGTCGGCCGGGTCGGGCGGGAGTTCGATGTCCAGTTCGGCGCCGACCTCGGGAAGCGCGCCGTACTCGGCGATCACCAGGCCGGCGATGGTCTCGTAGTCGCCCTCGGGCAGCCGGTGGTCGATGGTGCGCTCGACCTCGTCGATGTGGAAGCCGCCCGGGATTATCCAGGCCGCCCCGTCGGCGAGCGCCGCGGGTTCGGCGACGTCGGCGTCGTGCTCGTCGGTGATCTCGCCGACGAGTTCCTCGGCGAGGTCCTCCAGGGTGAGGATGCCGGCGAAGCCGCCGAACTCGTCGATGACGCACGCCATCTGGGTGCGGTCGTCCGCCAGCCGGTCAAGTGCGGTCGGCAGCGCCATCAGCGTGGGCACGACGGTGGCCGGACGCATGATCGAACCGACGGGGGCCGCGGGATCGGCGGCGGTGAGTACGTCATCCAGGTGCGCGATGCCGGCCACGCGCTCCTCCTCGTCCAGGACGGGGTAGCGCGAATGCCCGGTGCTCATCGCACGCCTGACCTCGCCGATGGGCGCGGTGTCGTCCACGGTGTCGACCTGCGCTCTGGGGATCATGGCGTGCTCGACGTCCCGGCGCGGGAAGTCCAGGATGCGGTCCAGCAGGATCGACAGGTCCGCCGGCAGGTCGCCGCTGCGCCGGGAGTCGGCGACGATGTGCGCCAGGTCCCGCTCGGTCGCCGAGTGCTCCACGTCGTGCACCGGCTCGATCCGCAGCATCCGCAGCAGCAGGTTCGACGACTGGTCGAACACCCAGATGAGCCAGCCGAACACCTTCAGGTAGAGGAGCGTCGACCGCGACAGCCACCGCGCGACCGGTTCGGGTCGCGCGATGGCCAGGTTCTTGGGGAACAGCTCGCCGAACACCATCTGCACCAGGGTCGACAGCCCCAGGGCCAGCACGGTGCCCGCGGCCACGCCCACGCCCGTGGAGACGCCGGCCCCGCCGAGGATGTCGCCGAAGGCCCGGCCGACCAGCGGTTCGGCGACGTAGCCGACGAGCAGCCCGGTCACCGTGATGCCGAGCTGCGCGCCGGACAGCATGAACGAGGTGCGGCGGGTGACCCGCAGCGCACGGGCGGCGGCCCCGTCGCCGGCGCCCGCCCGCGCCTGCAGGCGGGACCGGTCCACCGCCATGTAGGCGAACTCCTGGGCGACGAAGTAGCCGGTCAGCGCGGTGATGAGCAGGATCACCGCCACGCCCAGGACGAGTGACAGCAGAGTGATCAACTGTGTCCCGCCTGCGGATCATCGACCAGGGCTGGAGCGGGATCGAAATAGTGGTTCATGGGCCTCTCTGGGGGCGGATCATCTCTCCCAACGACGAACTACCTGGTCAGGTTCCGGTTCAAACGTCCTACCTTCGGGGCCCGGCCTGTCTCACAGGAGGAAGAGGAGCATGGCGGCGACCGCCACGTCCAGGACCCCGCAGGCTTCGGCGTACGAGCGGGACACCACCCTGTCGAGCTTCAGGTGCGCGGCGTCCCAGATCCCGTGGAGGAGCCAGCCCGCCGCCACCAGGTAGCGGCCCAGGTCGGGGTCCACGGCCATGGCCACCAGCGCGATCGCCCCGAACCCGAGCATTCCCGCCGCCTGGATCCCGAAGGAGCCCCGCCTGTTCGCCGTCCCGGTGACGGCCCCCCACACCAGCAGGACCAGCGCGGCGGCGACGGCGACGGTGGTCAGGTCGACGACGTCCAGCAGTTCGATCACGAAGACGGCCGCGACCATGCCGCCGATCACGGGCCAGGACGCCTCGCGCCGGCCGATCTGGTTGAGGATCAGGTACTCCAGGGCCAGCAGGAGCACCACGGGCCCGAGCCCGGACACCGCGTCGGCCGCGTCGCCGAGGCCGCCGCCCCATACGAGCACCGCGGCCGCCAGGGCCACCGCCGTGGGCCAGCGGCGCGCCAGCTTCCACAGCGGTCCCCGGCGCTCACCCGCCACGGCGGTCATCGCGAGACCTTCGGGGACCGGTGGGAGAACTCGCCGCGGCGGCGGAGCATGACCAGGAACATGAGCGGGAGCATCAGCACGTGTTCGAGCATCATCAGGGAGTCGGTGGTGATGACGTCCAGCCAGAGGAGGGGGAACAGGACGGCGAGGGGGGCGAACATCGCCGCGCACATCTCCAGGGAGCCGGCCCAGGCGTGGCCGCGGACGCGCATCCAGATGAGCATCCCGGCCGACATGTCGAACGCCATCTCCAGGGACGCCAGTTCGGGCTGCCGCCCCATGGACAGCTCCCCTCCCGTGAGCGCCAGGACGCCCCGGACGGCAGCGCCGAAAATCAGCATTCCGGCGGCCATCGCTAGGAGCATCTCCACGTAGTGCTGTGCGAAATGCCCCCAGCCACCGTGCCTGTGTGCGCCGGCCTCGGGGGTGAGCGTGATGTCGGGCGGAGGTTGCATGACGGGTCCTCTCTCGTTGCGCGGTCGGGCTTTCCGACGTCCTCAGCCTGCGAGAAGGCGACATCCTCCAGTAGTGACGGACCGGCACCGGCGCGCATGACATCTGTCATGCGCATTCCTCACAAATGACATACGACGCGAATGGTGCGCTGCTGGAACAATGGCGGCGTGACTGACCGGGTGCACGAGGGCGGGACGGGCCTCGCGGGTTTCCGCCGCTACACCTGGTGGGCGGTCCCGGGGACCAACGTGGCCCTCCTCGTCTTGTTCACCGGCGAGTGGATCCTGGACGGCGACGTGCTGATCCAGCCGCGGGTCCTCAGCGCCGCCGCGCTGGTCGTCGAGGTGGCCGCGGTCGTGGTGCTCCTCAACGGCCGCATGTCGGCCGGCGGGCGCCCGTCCCGTCCCCGCCCGCCGGCGGGGTGGCCGGCCGCGGGGATGCTTGCCGCGCTCGTCCTCGCCGCCTGCCCGCTGGCGCTGCGCAACTACGGGCTGTGGCCCGTCGCGCCGGCGATCATGGCGGCGGTCGCGGCCGCCTACCTGGACGGACGCCCCCGGCGGTGGCTGATCACCGGCGCGGTGGCCCTCGCGGCGCTGCCGGGCGGCGCCGTCAGCCTCGCGACCGGGGACGGCCAGTTGGTGTACGCCGCGCTGTTCCCGCCCGGGATCACGGCCTTCGTCGTCTGGGCGATACTCGGACCCCTCTGGGCCTGGGACATCACCGGACGGCTGGACGAGGCGCGCCGGCTGTCGGCGGAGCTGGCCGTCAAGGACGAGCGGCTGCGGTTCGCCGCCGACCTGCACGACATCCAGGGCCACCACCTCCAGGTCATCGCCCTGAAGAGCGAACTGGCCGCCCGGCTCGCCGAAGCCGACCCGGAACGCGCCACGGCCGAGATGAGGGAGGTGCAGCGGCTGGCGACCGACGCCCTCCGCGACACGCGCGCGGTCGTGCGGGGCTACCGCCGCACCAGCCTGGACGACGAGATCGCCAACGCCACCCGCGTCCTGGCCTCGGCGGGCATCGACGCCCGCACGACCGCGGACGCCGCCGCCGTCACCGACACTGCCCGCCACCTGCTCGGACTGGTGATGCGGGAGGCCACCACCAACCTCCTCCGCCACAGCCGGGCACGCCGCGCGACGATCGAGTACCGCGTGACCGACGGTGTCGCGCGGCTCCGGGTGAGCAACGACGGCGTCTTCGACACCGCCGGTGACGCCGCGTCCGGCACCGGCCTGCGCTCCCTCGCCGAACGGCTGGTCTCCGCCGGCGGCGACCTCATCTGGACCCTCGACGGCGGCCGGTTCGAGGTCACGGCGTCGCTGCCCGCCGACGGGTCCGACCAGGTGGGGGCGGCCGCGCCCCTGGAGGAGCACCGATGATCCGCCTGCTGATCGCCGACGACGAGGAGATGCTCCGGAGCGCCCTGGCGGCCCTGCTCGCGCTCGAAGAGGACCTCGTCGTCGTCGCCGAGGCGGCCACGTCCACCGACGCGGTCCGCCTGGCCCGCGAGCACCGCCCGGACATCGCCGTCCTGGACCTGGAGATGCCGCCCACCGACGGGCTCCGCGCCGCCGAGGAGATCGTTGCCGGGTCGCCGACGCAGATCGTCCTGGTCACCCGGCACGCGCGTCCCGCGGTGCTGCGCCGGGCCCTCGCCGCCGGGGTGCGCGGCTTCGTCCCCAAGACGACCCCCGCCGCCCGCCTCGCCGAGATCATCCGCGACATCGCCGGCGGCCGCCGCTACGTCGACCCCGACATCGCCGCCTCCGCGCTCACCGAGGACGAGTGCCCCCTCACCGACCGCGAGCTGGAGGTCCTCCGCGCGGCCCGCACCGGCGCCTCCGTCAACGAGATCGCCGCCCAGGTCCACCTGGCGCCGGGCACGGTCCGCAACTACCTGTCCGCCGCCATGACCAAGCTCGACGCCTCCACCCGCCACGCCGCCGCCCACCACGCCTGGCAGCAGGGCTGGATCTGACCTCCGCGAGGGCGTGACCGCCGGCGGCGCCGCGGCGAAATGCAACCATGGGTTGCGAATCTGGTCGCCGCACGGCTAGATTGATATGCAACCAAAGGTTGCAGGAGGAGTCATGGAGTTCGGGACGATCCAGCGCGAGATCTATGTCGAGGCGGCGCCCGAAGTCGTGTTCGAGGTGGTCAGCAGCCCCGAGCACGTCAGGGAGTGGTGGCCGGACGACGCCCGGTACGAGGCGGTGCCCGGAGGCGCGGGAGAGATCGTCTTCGGCGAGCGCGACGCCGGCGGAACGGTAGTGGGGTTCACCGTCGTCGACGCACGGCCGCCGCGGACGTTCTCGTTCCGCTGGACGCACCCGGTCGGCGAGACCGCGGTGGAGGGCAACTCGCTGCTCGTCACGTTCGAGCTGACCCCGTCCGGCGGCGGCACGCTGCTGAAGATGACCGAGAGCGGCTTCCGCGAGATGGGCTGGGAGGCCGCGGTCCTCGAAGAGCAGTACAAGGAGCACATCAGCGGGTGGGACTTCTACCTCCCGCGGCTGGCGCCCTACGCCGAGACGCTGGCGGCCGGGTCGTGAACGCTCCGGCGGCCGAGCAGGTCGACGACGATCTGTGGTCCGCGATCGGTGATCCGACCCGGCGCCGGATGCTCGACCTCCTGCTCAGCGAGGGCGAGGGGACCGCGACGACGCTGAGCCGGCGGCTGCCGGTCACGCGCCAGGCGGTGGCCAAGCACCTCGTCGTCCTGGACCGCGCCGGCCTGGTGCGGGGCAGGCCGGCGGGGCGCGAGAAGCGGTACCAGGTGGACGACGCGCAGCTCGCCCGAGCGGTGGCCCAGCTCTCGTCGGTCGGCGCGGCGTGGGACGCCCGCCTGCAGCGGATCAAGCGGATCGCCGAGACGGTCCAGCGCACTCGGCAGGACCCGAAGCAGACACAGGACCAACAGGACTAAGGAGACGGGCAGATGGTGGACATCCTGCACAGGATCGGTATCGAGGGCGCCACGCCGGACGAGGTGTACCGGGCGCTGACGACCGTCGAGGGCCTCGCGGGCTGGTGGACGGACGACACCCGGGGCAGCGGCGGCGCGGGCGGCAGGCTGGAGTTCCGGTTCCCCCCGATCGGCGGCTTCGACATGGAGGTCGTCGAAGCGACGCCCGCCGAGCGGGTGGTGTGGCGCGTCGCCGACGGCCCCGACGAATGGACGGGGACGACGATCGACTGGGAGCTGCGCCAGAGCGGTGACTACACGATCGTGCTGTTCAAGCACCAGGGGTGGGAAGAGCCGGTGGAGTTCATGCACCACTGCAGCACCAAGTGGGCCTCATACCTGATGAGCCTGAAGTCCCTCGTGGAGACCGGCAAGGGTGCGCCGGCACCGCGAGACGTGCAGATCAGCGACTGGCACTGAGGGGCGGTTCGGGCGGCGGCCCCGATGGACGGCCGCCGCCCGATCGCCGCACCGGACGCGACCGGCGCTCAGCGGCCCTGGCTCGGGGACGGGCAGACGTCGCGGTAGCCGATGCCGGGCGCGACGTACTGGGCCCATTCGGCGCGGGTGAGCGAGCGTCCGGCGATGGAGCAGGCGATCGCCGCGGGGTCGGCCGGCCTGGCGATGTTCCACCGCCGCACGGTCGCCTCGTCGTCGCTGGTGGTCAGGGTCGTCGTAGCCGCGTTGAAGACCAGGGAGCGCACCGCCCCGGTGTGGCCCGCGAGGGGCGCGCCGATCCGGCTCTGGTCGGTGACGTTCCAGAGGTTGACGAGATGGTCGTCACCGCCCGTGGCCAGCGTCGTCCCATCGCGGCTGAAGGCCAGCGCCGTCACCGGGCCGGAGTGCCCGGTGATCGGTGCGCCGATCTGGCGCCGGTCGCGGACGTCCCAGAGCACAACCGAGTTGCCGGTGGCCACGGCGAGGGTGCGGTCGTCGGGGCCGAAGGCGAGCACGCCGGCCTGGCCGCTGATCCCGCCGATCGGCGGGGTGAGCTCCCTGCGGTCGGAGACGTTCCAGAGCCGGACCGTCCGGCCGATCCCGGCGGCCAGGGTGCCGCCGTCGGGGCTGAAGGCGAGCGCCGAGACCTCCGTGCCCGAGGAGAAGAGCGGACGCTCGGTGAGCAGCGTGCGCGTGCGAAGGTCCCACAGCTGCACCTTGCCGTCGACGGACGTGTCGGTCCCCTCGCCCCGCGCGCCTCCGCCGGTGGCCAGGACGCGCCCGTCCGGGCTGACGGCCATCGCGCTGATGCGGCCTTCCGGGCCGCCCTCCAGGCCGAACACGCGGCGAGCCGCGGGATCCCAGACCCTGAGCTCGCCGTACACGTTGCCGGTGGCGAAAACCCGTCCGTCCGGGGTCACCACTATCGAATCGGGAGGGGAGGTCAGCGCGGTGGGCGCCGTGGGCGCCGGCAGGCGCATGGCCCGCCCTGTCTCCCGCCCGCCGGCGACGTCCCACGTCCGGAGGGCGAGAGGCCCGTCGGACATGGCGTTGTCGGTGACGAGGGTCCGTCCGTCCGCGCTGAGGCCATGGACGACGTCCTCTTCGGCGCGTCCGACGCGGAGGGGCCGGTGATCGGGCTGGTGAACACCGACGTCCCAGAGCCGCACCGCTTCCGTGGAACCGTCCTCCCCCAGGGAGACCACGGTGTTCTCACCGGCGAACGCGGCGACGCTGAGCGGTCCGCCGACGTCCGCGCCGATCGAACCGACGTGCGTGCCGCCCACCTCCCACAGTTGCGTGCCGATTGCCACGACCCGCCCGTCGGGACTGAACGGGCCCACTTCGCTTGAGAGGGACGAGGTGATGGCGCCGCCCCGCTGCCGGCCGGTCCGCGCGTCCCACAGCCGGACGCTCTGGCGATCACCTGATGGCAGGTGCTCCTCCGTGACGACGGTCCGCCCGCCGGGGCCGACCGCCACCACCGTGCCCCGCACGGGGAAGCGTGCTGTGCGCCGCCCCGTGGTGAGGTCCCACAGTTCCGCGTGGGACGGGCCGTCACCCGTCTCCTCGCCGATGGCCACGGTCGTGGCGCGGGCGTCGATCACCACGTAGAAGTCGGAGTTCCCGCTCCGCGAGTGGGCCACCGCGGGACCGCTCCGCCGCCGGGTCCGTACGTCCCACAGCGCGACCTCCGCACCGTTGTCGACGGCCACGCTCCTCCCATCGGAGGAGAAGACCACCGAACCGGGCCGGCCCGACACGGGCAGGTCGCCCAGCGGCCGGCGGGTGCGCACGTCCCAGAGCCGCACCGCCCGGTTCAGCACGGTCTCGCCGTCGTCGTCGACCTCGGTCCCGGCGGCGGCCAGCGTCCGGCCGTCCGGGCTCAGCGCCACCGACATGGCCACGGAGGGCCTGGTGGGCCGGAACAAACGAAAGAAGTCGCCGATCTGCCGCTGCTTCCGCACATCCCACAACGCGATGGTGTGGTCGTCGTTGCGGATGGCGAGCAGCCGTCCGGCGCGGTCGGCCGTGACCGAGACGGGCGTGCCCCGGTAGTCGCGCAGGACGCCGCGGGCCGGGTTGGCGGCGATGCTCAGCAGCGCGGCGCGGCTCTCGGGGGTCTCCCGGATGCCGTGGGCGGCGACGGCCAGCAGGGCCGCCTTGTCCGGGGCGGTGCCGCCGAACTGCCGGCTCTGCGCGGCCAGCTGGCGGGAGGCCGCGATGTCGCGCTGGTCGGCGCTGGTCCGCTGCGCCCGGATCGCCCACCCGGTGGCCGTCAGGGACACCACCGTGGTCACCGCGAGCACGGCGGCGGCGGCGCGGACGCGGCGGCTTCGTGCGGTCCGGGCGCGGGTACTCGCGTCCAGCAGCCCCCGCTCCAGCCGGTTGAGGGACGGGCGGCGGCCGGCGAGGGTCGCCCAGCGGACCGCCTCGTCCAGGTGCGCGCCGGTCAGCACGTCGCCGCGGCGCCGCCCGTGGCCGTCCCAGGTGCGCGCGGCCTGGCGGACGCGGTGGTGCACCCCCAGCCCCTCGCGCTCGTCCTCGACCCAGCGCCGCAGCCGCGGCCAGGCCCGCAGCACCGCCGGGCGCGCCAGGACGATCTGCTCGTCCGGCCGCTCACCGGCCACGGCGAGCAGTGGCCGGAAGGCGTGCACCACCCGCTCCAGCGACCGCGCCTCATCGGGGTCGTCCCGGTCCGCCAGCTCCGCGGCCGGCACCGGGCGGGTGGCCAGGCTCCCGTCCTCGCCGGGCACCACGCAGCGCAGGAACACCTCCGGGACCAGGCTCTGCTCGTGCGGCGGCAGACCGCGGTAGGCGTCCTCGGCGACCTTGCCCAGCGCCGGGTCGCCCGGCTCCCAGCGGGACCGCAGCCCCGCCTGCGCGGCTCCGGCGGCGACGAGGTCCTGCACGTCGCCGGCGCCCTCCCGCGGGTCCCGGGTGAGCGCGGCCAGGATCGCCCGCGCGGACGGGCGGGCCAGCGGGTCCTTGGCCAGCGCCGCCGCCACCAGCGGGCGCAGCGCGTCCGGCAGCGCCGTCAGGTCCGGGTCGTGGGTGCGGACCGCATGGGCGATCTCGGGCAGCGCCCAGCCCTCGAACGCGTGCTCGCCGGTGGCCGCGAACACCATGATTGCGCCCCAGGCGAACACGTCCGCCTCGGCCCCGGCGGGCTGCCCCGCGTACACCTCCGGCGCCGTGTACCGCAGCGTCCCGGCGAACCCGCCCTCGGTGGCCGAGTGCGTGTCCAGCACCCGCGCGATCCCGAAGTCGATCAGGCGGGGGCCGTCGGGGCCCAGCATCACGTTGCCGGGCTTGAGGTCGCGGTGCACGACTCTCGCCTGGTGGATCGCGGCCAGCGCGGTGACGACGCCGATCCCGAGCCGGTGCAGATCGTCCCCGGCGAACCGGCGCCCCGGCCGGTCGCCCGTGCCGTTGACGGTGTCCTGCAGGCTCAGCCCGTCGATGTACTCGCTGACGATGTAGGGCCGCGGCGGCTCCAGGCGCACCTGCAGGATCCGGGCGGTGCAGAACGAGGCGACCCGCTGCGCGGCACGCGCCTCGGCCGCCATCCGCTCCAGTTCCCGGGGTGACTCCTGCGCCCCGTGGAGCACCTTGACCGCCACCCGGCTCCCGTCCGGCCCGTACGCGTCGTACACCACGCCTTGGCCGCCGGCGCCCAGCCGCCCCGCCGGCCAGAACTCACCGATCTGCTGAGGATCTCCCGGCTCCAGCCGATCCGGCATTCCCGCCCCCGTTCACTTCCGGCTCGTGATCAACTCGCGGACGTCTACTGGGACGGTACAAAACGGCGCCTGGTTCGGAACAGTATTCAGCAGTGGCGGATCGGAAAACGAAATCCCCCGCCAGGCTGTTTGCTTATGTGGCCCCTACACCGTAAATGATATTTATGTCCCTGACTTTCGGTGGTCGGTGTTTCCGGACTCCGTGAAGTCACGGCACGGGCAGGCGAACACCGTGGGCTCCCCGCACGTCTACGGACATGAGGCATGACCACTCACGAGTAGGAGAACCGAATGCAGATCTCCTGCGGCCGGAAAGAGGTCGGGTCCCATGGCTGACGGACGAGTTCGGGCGTCGCGGGACGAGCGGACGGCGTTTCGCGTCGCGCGGCGGGAGGGCAAGCGCCGGGCGACGGCACCCGCCTCGGCCCTCGGTCTCGCCGCCGGTGTCATCGGGTTAGAGGTCTTCGTCCTGATCATCTGGCTGCGGGAGTATTCCGCCGAGGGCGCCTTCCCGCTCTGGGGGCTGGTGGCCATTCCCGCCGCGGCGGTGATCGTCGCCTGGATCACCCGCACGACCATCCGCGACATGCCCGCTCTCGTCGGCATCCGGCGGGCCTGGCGGCGGGCGGAGCGCGGAGAGGCGGCGCGCGTCGTGCGAGGCGTGGCGCTGGGGCAGTGGCGGTCGGTGGGCGACGTCCCGGTGCGGACGGTCGTCGCTCCCGTGGACGGGCGGCCGCATTTCGTCCGGCTGGCGTTCGCGCGCGCCGAGGACGCCGCGAGGCTGCCCGCGGGCCCGGTCGAGGTCGACCTGTTCGACGCCTCCGCGGTGCGCGGTCCGGCGCGGCTGCGACCGGCCCGCGGCGGCGTGGTCTGGGCGTTCGCGGTGCGGAAAGGCGATGCCCCGGTGACCGAGGCCGCGCCGTGGACGGCCCCGGACGAGCAGCCGGACGGCTGGCCGCACGAGGAGGGCGCCGCCGACCGCGATCCGGGCTGGCCCGGCGACTCCGACGGCGGCGGTGACGGGGACGGCGACGGCGGGGAGTAGCCGGCCATCGCGCCGGTGGCGGCACCGCGCCGGTGGCGGCATCGCGCGAAGTCCGCTCCGCCGCCCGGACCGTCGTACGCTGTTCGGCGATGGCTACACGAGGCGTGGAGGGCGCGTATCAGGGTGCCCTCCGGGCGTTCCAGAACCCGATGCTCGACCTGCTCCACCGGACCTACGCGCCGTTCGTGGTGACGGTGCTGGCGATGATGTTCACGCCGGAGCGGCCGGCGGTGGCGGTGGCGGACGCGCACGCGGAGCTCGCCGACGCCCTCGACCAGTTGCGGGCCGCGGGCTACGGCCACGAGGGCGACCAGCCGCTGCCGGCGGGCAACGCCCGTGACCTGTGCCGGCAGTGGGTGCAGGCGGGCTGGCTGGTGCGGCAGGTCTCCGACGACGTCGAGGTGTACCGGCTGTCCGCGCACGGCGTCGGCGCGCTGGAGGTGGCGGGCCGGGTCGGCGGGGCGCGGACGCGGGTGTCGGAGTCCCGGGTCCGGACGCTGCTGGAGGCGGTCGAGCGGCTCGCGCAGGACGCCGACCCGGACGTGATGGCCCGGATGGCGCGCCTCCAGACGGAGATCGACCAGCGCCGCCGCGAGCTCGCGCGGCTCGAACGGGGCGGCGAGGTCGAGACCGTCGGCGACGACCAGCTGCTGGAGGCGGCGGAGAACGTGCTGCATCTGGCGCGGGAGCTGCCCGCCGACTTCGCCCGCGTCGCCGAGTCGATCAAGGCCATGCAGCGGGACGTCGTCGCCGACCTGCGGCAGGACGTCCGGCCGACCGGGGAGGTGCTGCGCGAGTACCTGGAGCGCGGCCGGCAGATCATGGACGCGACACCGGAGGGCCGCGCGTTCGCCGGGGCGCTGCGCCTGATCGGCGACCCGGCGCGGATCGACGACCTGTGGGGGCTGCTGCGGACCGTGCTGCGGCACCGGTTCACCGAGCAGATGCCGGAGCAGCAGCGCCGGGAGCTCGCCGAGATCGCGCGCCGGATCGAGCAGGGCGTCAAGGAGGTGCTGGCCGCGCAGCGGCAGGCGTCGCACGTCATCACGACCCAGGTGCGCAACCACGACCCGATGCGGGACCGGCAGGTGGACGAACTGCTGCGGGACGTGATGTCCGGCTTCCACAGCTGGGTGCCCGGGTCGCGCCGCGGCGCGGCCGTGGACCCGCTGCGCCGCCTGCCCGTGGCCGACGTCGGGCATCTGCGGCAGACCACGAGCGACCCGCGTCCGCCCCAGCCGCCCACACCCCTGCAGGAGTGGGACGAGGCAGAGGACGTGCCGTCCGCCGACACCCGCGCCTGGGGCGGCCCCCAGTACGCCGAACTGCGCACGCACCTGGCGGAGTTCGCGGGCGACGAAGGCGAGGTCGACGTTGCGGAAGCGTTCCGCGCGGCGGCGGAGCGGATACGGCGGCCGGTGGATCTGCTCGGCCTGCTGGAGATCGCGCACGACCTCGGCATGACCGACACGGTCGAGGTCGCGGTGGTCGACGCGGTCCGGCCGGACGGGACCGGGCGGCGGCTCGCGTTCGGCGGCGTGCTGGCGGCGAACCCTGCGGCGGGAGACGACGATGAGTGAGCCGGACGCCCCCGACGACGAACGGACGGCCGACGCGGCGGCCGGCTTCATCGAGCCGGTCCCGATGGAGGACGACCCGTCCGAGCTGTTCGCCGGAGACACCGGCACGCTGGACGTGGACGTCCGGCGCGTCCTGGTACGGCTCCTCCAGCGCAGGTTCCTGCTGGCCGAGAAGCACCCGGCGCAGTGGCGCACGCTGCTGGAGAACCAGCAGATCATCGAGTCGCGGCTGCACGACCTGTTCGTCCGGCTCGTGGTCGACCACGACCGGGGCATCGCCTACAAGCAGCAGGTGCGCTCGGCGGAGCTGGAGGTCCCGATCCTGCTGCGCGACGACCCCTACAACCGGGCCGAGACCCTGGTACTGGTCCACCTGCGGACCGTCTTCCAGCGGGAACGCGGCGCGGGCGAGACGTCCGCGCGGGTCGACATCGAGGAGCTGGAGCAGACCGTCCTGACCTATTTCGACCCGGACGACCACAACCTCGCCCGCGGCCAGCGCGAGATCCAGAACGCGGTGCAGCGGCTGGTCACCGAGGGGCTCCTCACCGAGGAGTCCGCGGGGCGGTACCGCATCACGCCGCTGGTCGAGGTCGTGCTGAGCATCGAGAGGCTGACCGAGCTGAACGACTGGCTGCGGGAGCGGAACGGGGCCGCGTCATGAGCATGATCGACACCTTGTTCGGGCTGATCCCGGCGGCGTCGCGCGGGCAGCAGTGGGTGGCGCGGGACCTGCAGCTCGTCAACTGGGGCGGGTACGACGGGTACCACCGCGTCCGGTTCGCCCCCGGCGCGACCCTGTT
The DNA here is from genome assembly GCF_004348575.1 of Actinomadura sp. 7K534. Taxonomy (NCBI): domain Bacteria; kingdom Bacillati; phylum Actinomycetota; class Actinomycetes; order Streptosporangiales; family Thermomonosporaceae; genus Actinomadura; species Actinomadura sp. 7K534. The sequence goes on along the minus strand of NZ_SMKB01000023.1, from coordinate 33,052 downwards.
CAGCGGCGGCTCCGGGTCGGGCAAGTCGACGCTGATGGACTCCTACATCGCGCTGCTGATGCCGCACACCACGCCGTTCAACGGCGCGTCCAACGGCGGGGTGGTCGGCCGGCCCCGGGGCAAGGACCAGCGCAACATCCTCTCCTACGCGCGCGGGAAGCTCGACGAGTCCCGGGCGGACGGGGAGACGCGGCTGCGGGTGCTGCGCGGGGACGGCCGCGACACCTGGTCGGCGATCGCGATGACCTGGGCCGACCAGAGCGGCGCGATGTTCACCGCGCTGCGGGCCTGGTACGTGCCGTCGTCCGCGCGGACCCTCGACGACGTGGTCCCGGTCCGCGCCACCCGGGACGACGCCTACGACCTGCGCGACCTGGACGGTCCCGCGGGCAGCAGGCTCTCCCGCGCCGCGGTGACCGCGACGGGCCTGACCTGCTTCGACACCGACCGGGACTTCACCGCCCGGCTGCACACCGCGCTCGGCATCGGCGCCGCCGGGGACGGGCACAAGGCGGTCGGCCTGCTCGGCAGGATCCAGGCGGGGCAGCAGATCACCACGGTTGACGCGCTGTACAAGACGATGGTCCTGGAGGAGCCGTCCACGCTGGCCACCGCGGACGAGGTGGTGCAGCAGTTCGACGAGCTGTCCGGCACCCGGGAGCGGATGATCACCGCCCGCCGCCAGGTGCGGGCGCTGACGCCGATCCGCGACCACCGGGACGCGATCGACCGCGCGGCGGACCGGTTGCGGGTGATCGAGGACGTCGGATCGTTCGCCGACCCGGCGTCCCCCGCGGCGCTGTGGCGGCACGAGCGCCGGCTCGACCTGCTGCGCGCGGCCGAGCGGGACCTGACCGGGCGGCGCCGCCGCGCCGAGCAGGAGGTGCAGGAGACGGCCGCGGCGATCACGGCCGCGGAGTCCCGGCGAGAGGCGCTCATCGGCACCCTGCGCGCTTTCGGCGGCGACCGGCTGGACACCGCGCTCCGCGAGATCCGCAACGTGGAACGGCGGCTGACCGAGGTCGAACGCGCCCGGCAACGGCTCGACCGCGTCCTCGGCACGATCGGCGCCACCGTCTCGACCGGCGAGGACTTCGCCGCGCTGGTCGACACGGCCCGCAAAGCCCTGGGCGACTCCCAGGCACGCAAGTCCGCCCAGAACGAGTTCGCCGAGGCGACCGCCGAGCTCAAGGCGGCCGAACGCGAACTGGCCGGCCTGCGCGCCGAGCAGAAGGCGGTCAAGGCCCGCCGCGGCAACATCCCCACCGACCTGCACACCGCCCGCGACCGGCTGGCCGAGGCCGCCGGGCTCACCCCGGACGACCTCCCGTTCGTCGGCGAGCTGATCGAGGTGCGCACGGAGTACGAGACGTGGCGCGAGGCGTTCAACCTGGCGCTCGGCGGGTTCGCCACCCGGATGCTGATCGACGCCGCCCACCTGGACGCGTTCCGCGAGGCGATCAACGCGGTCAAGCTCCCCCGGCGCGTTCACTTCGAGGGCGTCAACACCGGCATGCGCGACGAGATCGGGCTGGACGACAAGCGGCTCCCCGGCCGGCTCGACTACCGCCCGTCCGTGTTCACCGCCTGGCTGAAGAGCGAACTCGTCCGCGGCTTCGACTTCGTCTGCGTCGAGACGCCCAAGCTGCTCGGGCAGTACGGCAAGGCGCTCACGATCACCGGCCAGACGTCGCAGCGCGGCCGGGGCGCGCACGGCGGCCACGGCCGCGCCAACCTCCTCGGGTTCAGCAACAACCGACTGCTCGCCGACCTCGACACCCGAATCGGCCACGCCCGCGACCGCCACGAAGACGCCGTCGCACGCGCGACCCAGGCGGAGCAGGCCCTCAACTCGTTCGAGGAGAGACGCACCGCCTACCGGACCGTCACCGAACTGTCCTGGGACCAGGTGGACGTCGAATCCGTCGTCGCCGAGCGGAAACGCTGGGAAGAGGTCGTCACCGAGGTCCGCGAGGGCAACCCCGAGATCGACCGTATGCAGCGGGAGTCGGACGAGCTCAAGGAGCAGATCAGGCAGCTCACCGAGAAGGTGGGCGGTCAGAAGCAGCAGGTGGAGCGGCTCGTCCGGGACTGGGAGAAGATCGTCGACGAGGTGGACGGCGCCCAGCACGCCCTGGACACCGCCGCGGCGTCCGGCACCGAAGTCAGCGCCGACCACCGCGACTACCTCACCGGCCTGTTCGGCACCGCCCCCGCCGGCGCCGATCCCGCGACCGCGCTGGCCGACTTCGACGCCGCGCACCGCCGCGGCGTCGAGCGGATGAACGACGACCGGAAGTCGGCGGAGGAGGAGATCGGCCGCTCCCGGAAGGCGCTGCAGGACACGTTCTCGATGTTCGTCGAGCGCTGGCCGAACCCGAATCTCGGCACCGACCCGGACGCGTCCTACCGCGACTTCGACCGCCTGCTCACCGACCTGGAGACGAGCGGCCTGCACGAGCTGGAGTCGGAGTGGCGCGACAGCCTGCTCAAGCTCTCCGGCAACGACCTGACCAGCCTGGACAGCGAGCTCGCCGCCGCGGTCCGCGAGATCCGCGACCGGATCGACCCGGTGAACCGCATCCTCGCGGAACTGCCGTTCGCCGACGACCACCACCGGCTGCGCATCGACCCGCAGGAGAGCCACTCCGCCGTGCGCGCCCGGTTCCGCAAGGAGCTCCGCGACATCCGCGCCGTGATCGACAAGGCCGCCACGGACACCGACCGCGAGCGCGCTTACCACCGGATGGCCAAGGTCATCGACCACATCCGCCGCACCGCACCCGACTTCGCCGACCTGGTCGACGTCCGCAACCACGTCCGGATCAGCGCGGAGAAGTGCGACCTCGCCGGCGCGCACGTCGCGGTGTACGACCACATCGGGGAGAAGTCGGGCGGCGAGTCCCAGGAACTCGTCGCGTTCATCGTCGGCGCCGCACTCCGCTACCAACTGGGCGACGCGGGCGCCGAACGTCCCCGCTACGCCCCCGTCTTCCTCGACGAGGCCCTGATCAAGGCGGACGCGCACTTCACCGGCCGCGCCATCGGCGCCTGGCGCGGCCTGGGCTTCCAGCTCATCATCAGCGCCCCCAACGACAAGCACAGCGCGATCGAACCCCACGTGGACGCCGAATACCTGATCCTCAAGAACCCCGAGGGCCGCTCCTGGGCCAAACCCATAGTGGCCGTCCCCGCTCGATGACCGCCCACCTGCTCACGCCGTCCGACGCGATCGAGAAGCTCCACCGCCAGGTCGAGCGGAAATGGCCGGCGGCCGTGTGCGCCGACCTCGGCGTTGGCGACCCCGTCACGTTCTCCGTCCCGCTCCGACCCGGCGTCTCGACCGGCACCGCGGTGGCGCGCCTCGGATACGCCGCCTGGCACGAATGGCACATGCGTTGGCGCGAGTTCGCCGACCGGCACCCGGGCGTGCAGATCGTCCGCAAGCCGGTGTCGGTCCAAGGCGTGAAGGGCGACTACCCCGCCACGCTCGTAGCGGACCTGGACGCCGCCGCAGCCCTCGTCTCCGCCACCGCTCCACCGGCCGTGGACGTCGCCCGCGCCCGTGCGCTCGCGTCGTCCCTCCTGTTCACCGGCGCGATCCTCACCCCGGCCACCCTCCGGGCCACCTGCCAACTCGGGGCCGACGACGCCGAGGTGCTGCTCAGCGCGGTGACCTGGTTGAGTCAGAATCCGGACGCGAGCGCCTGGACGGCCCGTCAGCTCCCGGTCCCCGGCATGCATACCAAGTGGCTCGACACCCATGGCGCACTGCTGCGCGATGTCGCCGGGCGCGACGTCCGCGACGAGGTCCGGCCCCGCCCGGCCGTGCTGCACCTGACCTACGCCGACCCGGAGCACGCCGCGTCGGGCCGCCGCAGGCACGACGCGTGGACCACCGGCGACACGCACGACATCGCCTACCGGCCCCGGATCGTCCTCGTCGTCGAGAACCGCGACTCCCGGCTCTGGTTCCCGCCGGTGCGGGACACGGTCGTGGTCGAGGGCGGTGGCAAGGCGGCCGCGGCGCTCCTCGCGGACGTCCCCTGGATCCGCGCCGCGGACCACATCGTCTACTGGGGGGACATGGACGCGGACGGCTACGCGATCCTCAACGGGTTCCGCGCCGCGCTGGCCGAGCCCGCACCGGACGGCGCGCCTCCGAAGACGGTCACCTCGATCCTGATGGACGTCACCGACCTGCACCGGTACGCCGCGCACGGGGTGAACCACGACAAGGGCGGCCGTCCGATCAAGGCGTCCCCGGCGGTGCTGACGCACCTCACCGAAGGCGAGGCGGCCGCCTACGACACCGTCGCGACCGCGGGCCCCGCCCCGTTCCGCCGGATCGAGCAGGAGGCGATTCCGCTCACCGACGCCGCGACCCGCCTGCTGGACGTTCTGCCGAAGCTTCTCCCGTGACCCGGTGATCCGCTCGTGTGCCGCCGGGGAGGCGGATCGTGGCGAGGAGGCCGCCGGCGGGGCGGGGAGTGAGGTCGAGGGTCCCGTCGTGGGCGCGGACGATGCTGTCCACGATCGCCAGCCCTAGGCCGACGCCGGCGTGCTCGTCGGTGCGTGCGCGCTGCGTTCCGCGCTGGAACGGTTCGGTGATCGTCGCCACCAGGTCCGCGGGGACCGGCCGGCCGGTGTTCTCGACCCGCAGCACGCTCTCGTCCGGCCGCGCTTCGGTGCGGACCGTCACGGTGCCGCCGGCGGGGAGGTTGTGGACGATGGCGTTCTGCACGAGGTTGGTCACCATCCGCAGGAGGAGCTCCGCGGAGCCGAGGACCTCCGCCGCCTCCCCGGTGACGTCGAGCGTGATCTGCCGCTGCTCGGCATGGGGGAGCAGCGTCTCGGCGGCCTCCTCGGCGATGAGGGACAGGTCGACCGCCTCGCGGGTGAAGCTCTTGCGGCCGGCGCGACTGAGCAGCAGGAGGGCCTCGGTGAGGTCGATCGCCCGCGTGTTGATCGTGTGGAGGCGCTCGACGAGCTCACCCTGGTCCCGTGCCGGGTCGCCGCGGGCGGCGTCGAGGAGGGTCTTCGAGATGGCCAGCGGAGTGCGCAGCTCGTGGGAGGCGTTCGCGGCGAACCTCTCCTGCTCGGCGACGTGGGCCTCGAGCCGGTCGAGCATGGCGTCGAACACGTCGGCGAGCTCGCGGAACTCGTCCTCGCGACCAGGGAGCCGGACCCGGTGGGACAGTGATCCGCTCGCGGCCGTCCGGGCCGCTTCCGCGATCCGGGTGAGCGGCGCGAGCATCCGGCCGGCGAGGATCCAACCGCCCAGCAGGCCGAACACCAGCAGGAAGGCCAGTGCCGCGGCCGCGGCGGGCGCGAAGCCGCGCAGGAGGTCGGAGCGGTTCGGCCCGGTGATGACCACGGCGCCGAACCGCTGCTGGATGCGGCCGGGTTCCACCTCGGGTACCCAGCGCAGGACGAACACCCAGACCACGGCCAGCAGGAGAGTGCCTGCCAGCAGGAGGAACCCGGCGTAGCTGAGGGTGAGCTTCAGCCGGGCGCTGAGCCCCGGGCGCCTATCCACCGGTGCCGCCGGGAGGGACGGGGCCCGTGTCGATGCGGTAGCCGACGCCGGGCACCGTCGCGATCAGCCACGGCTCGCCCAATCGCTTGCGCAGTGCGGAGACGGTGATGCGCACGGCGTTGGTGAAGGGGTCGGCGTTCGCGTCCCAGGCCCGCTCCAGCAGCTCTTCGGCGCTGACGACACCGCCCTCGGCGGCGACGAGGACCTCCAGCACGGCGAACTGCTTGCGGGTGAGCGCGACATAGCGCCCGTCCCGGAACACCTCCCGGCGGAACGGGTCGAGCCGCAGGCCCGCGATCTCGCTGACCGGCGGCCGGGCGTGCGCGCGCCGCCGGGCCAGGGCCCGCAGCCGCATGACGAGTTCGCGGAGCTCGAACGGCTTGGTGAGGTAGTCGTCGGCGCCCAGCCGGAACCCCGATGCCTTGTCGTCGATCCGGTCGGCGGCGGTGAGCATCAGGATCGGCATGCCGCTGCCGGACGCGACGATGTGCTCCGCGATCTCGTCACCGGAGGGACCGGGGACGTCGCGGTCGAGGACGGCGATGTCGTAGGCGTTGACGCTCAGCAGCTCCAGCGCCGTGTCGCCGTCACCCGCGAGGTCGGCCGCGATCGCCTCCAGGCGGAGACCGTCGCGGACGGCCTCCGCCAGCAGAGGTTCGTCCTCGACGATCAGCACCCTCATGCTCTCGATGTTAAGAGCCGGGGCGTATCGCCGGCGTATCGAAAACCGCATACGCAGCGGCGACACCGTTCTGCCTTGACTGAGCGGTATGAATCCGTCCCCATCGCCGACGCGGCCGAGGACCCGCCGGATTCGCCGGGTCCTCGCCGTCGCGCTGCTGCTCGCCCTGGCCGCCATCGCCGCGGCTCTCGGCTACCGATCGTCGGACGCGTCCTCGCCCCCGCCCGAACCTTTGTGGTCCTCGTCGCCGGCATCGCCCTCGCCGTCCTCGTCCGCAGTACCTTCGAAGGCACCGTCCTCGAAGGCACCGCCCAAGCGACGGGCCGCGATCGGTGAGGCCGACGGTGTCGTCCCCTACGGCGTGACGGTCTTCGACGACGAGGTTCCGGCCGTGACCAACCTCGATCCGCACCTCCTCGCCGCGCTCCGCCGGGCCGCGACCGACGCCGCCGGCGACGGGATCGAGTTCTACGTCAACAGCGGCTGGCGCTCCGCCGCGTACCAGGAGCGGCTGTTCCGCCGGGCGGTCTCCGAGTACGGGTCCGAAGCCGCCGCCGCCCGCTGGGTGGCCACCGCGGACACGTCCCTCCACGTGGCGGGAGAGGCCGCCGACATCGGGCACTCCGATGCCACGTCGTGGCTGTCCGATCATGGTGCCCGGTACGGGCTGTGCCAGATCTACGGGAACGAGCCCTGGCACTACGAGCTGCGCACCGACGCGGTCCATCGCGGCTGCCCGCGCATGTACGCCGACCCCGCCCATGACCCGAGGCTGCGCCGGTGACCGGCGGCGAACCGTGGAGGCGCGGGCCGGTCTTCGCGGCCACGGCCCTGCTGCTGGGCCTGCTCATCTCGCTGCACGCGAAGATCCCGAACCGGATCGGGAACCTCGGCAGCCTGGTGGAGACCGTCCTGCCATGGTTCGGCCTGTTCGTCCCGGTGCTGCTGGCCGGCGCGCTGTGGCGCCGCTCCGCCTCCGCGGCGGCCGCGCTGCTCCTGCCGGCCGTGGCCTGGCTGAACCTCTTCGGCGGGCTGCTCATCGACAGGTCCGCCCCGGGCGGGGACCTCACCGTGGCCAGTCACAACGTCGGCGCCGGCAACACCGAGCCCGTCCGCACCGCCCGCGAGCTGGTCGCCTCCGGGGCGGACGTGCTGGCCCTGCAAGAGCTGACCCAGCAGGCCAGGGGCACGTACGAGAAGGAGCTGGCCGAGGCGTACCCGCACCACACGGTGCAGGGCACGGTCGGGCTGTGGAGCAAGCTCCCGCTGTCGGACACCCGGCCGGTCGACATCCAGATGGACTACGGGCCGCTGGCGGCCACCAAGCCGACCGAGATCAAGATGGGCTACAACCGGGCGCTGCGCACCACGGTGACCACGGACCACGGCCCGCTGGCGGTGTACGTGGCCCACCTCGGGTCCGTGCGCGTGAACCCCAGGGCGGGCTTCTGGACGACCCACCGGGACAGGGGCGCGAAGGCCCTCGGCGAGGCCGTCGCCGCCGAGCGGAACGAGCGGGTGGTGCTGCTCGGCGACCTGAACGGCAGCGTGGACGACCGCGCGTTCGGCGGCATCACCTCGCGGCTGCGCTCGGCCCATGACGCGGCCGGGGACGGCTTCGGCTTCACCTGGCCGGCGACGTTCCCGCTCGTGCGGATCGACCACATCCTGGTGCGCGGCGTGGACCCGAAGAGCGCGCGGGTGCTGCCGCCCACCGGCAGCGACCACCGGCCGGTGGCGGCCGCGATCAGCTGGTCCGGGTGAAAGCCGTGGAAGGCGGGTTGAGCGTGGGGGAGCGCAGCCGTTTCAATGCGGGTGAAAGCGCTTTCTAGATTCGGTTCGAGGTGAGTGCCGTGCTGATCCGCTCCTTGGTGCCGCGCCGTTGGCGCGCTCGCGTCGTCATGCTCGCGGTGGCCGTTCCGATGGCTTCGGGAGCGGTGGTGGGGGTCTCGGTGCCGCCCGCGGCCGCCGCGTGCGGGGACCGTCCGTCCTACAACGCCGAGGCGGTGCAGAACGGCGGGACGTGGACCGCGCGCAACGGCGGCCGGACCGTGTACAGCGGCGGCGACATGCGGGCGGCCGTGCAGGCCGCGATCGACAGCCTCTCCTCGGGACGCACCTCCAAAGAGTGGGTGGTCGTACGCGGCAACGGCTCGATGAGCGCCGGCTCGCGGATCTCGATGCGGAGCTACACCGGGATCGACGTGTGCGGCACCGTCAACGTCACCGGTTCGGGCTCCGGTGACCAGGCGCCGATCTACGCGCGCGGGGCACGCGACATCGAGGTGCGCTACCTGTACCTCACCGGAAGCCCCCTGTACGGGATCTTCATGCGGAACGTCGAGAACGTCGTCCTCGGTGACATCCAGATGCGCCTGTCCAGCGGGCTGGGCGTACGCATCGACAACCACGGCGACCGCAGCGTCCGGTCCCGGAACATCGCCATCGACCAGGTGTACGTCTCGGGGAGCAGCACCCACGGCGTGGAGACCTACGGCGTCGACGGCCTCACGATCAACCGGGTGACGGCGCGGAACACCGGCGGCTCCGGCCTGCTGCTGAACGACACCGTCAACGCCTCCGTGACCCGGGTCGACGCGGACGGCGCCGGTACCGGCACCGGCTACGCCGCGCTGCGGTTCGCCAACCGCAACGGCCGGGTGGGGGACGGCTATCCGACCAACATCCGCGTGGGCAGCGTCAAGGCCCGCGGCGGCGGCCGCGGCGTCTTCTGCGTCTCCGAGAGCGGCGGCGCCGTGATCGACCAGGTCGACCTCGCCTACACCGGCAACAACGCCGTCCTGCTGGAGAACTGCTACAACACGACGATCTCGTCGGGCACGATCGACGGCGGCGGCGAGGTCCGGATCGCCGCGCGCTCCGAGTTCCCGCCGTCCCGTGACATCACCCTGCAGAACCTGCATGTGGCGAACACCAACATCAGGTGGAGTCCCTGCACTGGAAGCAACATCGTCCTCCGCAACGTGACCCGCACGAACTCGAACCTCTACTGGTGCTGACCAGAGCCAGGACAGAAGCCTTCCGGCCAGCACCAGCAGATGGCACGGGCACCGCGGCGGTGGCCGAGACGCTCAGTCGCCGAACCAGCGGGAGAGGTGGGCGTCCAGGTCCCGCTGGTCGTCGCCGATCCAGGCGACGTGGCCGTCCGGGCGCAGCAGGACGCACGGGACGTCGAGTGCCGCCGCGGGGTCCGCGATGTAGTCGACGCGGTCCGCCCAGCCGCCGGCGGTCAGGCGTCCGGTGCGGTCCAGCAGCAGACCGCGGCCGCGATGCAGCAGACCGTAGAGGCCGCCCTGTCCCGTCTCGATGCCGGGGAGGCGGCGGCCGAGCAGGTCGGGGCCCTCCCCGAAGTCGTAGCGGATGCCGATCGCGGTGATCTTCTCGGTCAGATGGCGGTTCACCTCGTTGAAGTCCATCAGCTCGGTGAGGAGCCTGCGGACGGCCTGCGGGCCCGGCTCGGGGGACGTCAGTTCCGTCTGCGCGCGGGTGTTGTCCAGCACGTCCGCGGCGACGGGATGACGTTCGGCCTGGTAGGTGTCCAGCAGTGTCTCCGGTGCCCAGCCGCGGACCTGCGCGGCGAGCTTCCAGCCCAGGTTGAACGCGTCCTGAACGCCGAGGTTGACGCCCTGACCGCCGATCGGCGGATGAATGTGCGCCGCATCGCCGGCCAGCAGCACCCGCCCGACCCGGTAGCGCTCGGCCAGCCGGGTGGCGTCCCCGAAACGGGACAGCCAGCGCGGGGAGTGGACGCCGAAGTCGGTTCCGGCGATGGCGCGCAGTTGCCGCTGGAAATCCTCCAGGGTGGGCGGTTCCGCCCGATCGCTGACTTCCGCGGCGGGAACGACGACGCTGTACACCCCCTCCCCGAAGGGCCTGAGCCAGAACCGGCTGCCGGTCCCGCCGACCTCGGCCGTCCTGGCGGCGATCTCCTCCGGCGGAACACCCACTTCCATCTCGCCCATCAGCGTCTCGTTCCGCGAGGGCTCGCCGGGGAAGCCGACGCCGAGCAGTTTGCGCACGGTACTGCGGGCACCGTCGCAGCCGACGAGATAGCGCGAACGCAGCCGTTCCCCGTCGGCCAGCTCGACGGTCACGCCTTCGTCGTCCTGCTCGAACCCGGCCACCGCGCAACCGTGCCTGACCCGCGCCCCCCGCTCGATCGCGTGTTCTTCGAGCAGCCGGACCAGCACCCGCTGCGGGATGCCCAGCAGATAGGCGTGCGCGGAGTCCAGGCCCGCCGGCGCGGGCTTGGTGATGGCGGCGAAGAATCCGGCGGCCGGACGCCGCCTTCCATGAGGGAGGATCCGCTCCAGCAGTCCGCGCATGTCCATCAGTTCGAGACTGCGGATGTGCAGCCCGAGGATGCGGACGAACGGCACCGGCTCGGTTTCCTTCTCCAGGACGAGTACCCGCACGTCGTGCAGCCGCAGTTCGGCCGCCAGCATCGCGCCGGTGGGCCCGCACCCGGCGATGATGACGTCGTGCTCGGCCGTAGTGTTCGCCGACGGGTCGGCGGTGAAATGCGATGAGCGCATCGGTGTTGCCTTTCAGGAGTGCCTGATCGCGAGGCGCTCCCGGCGACACCTACCTCAATCGCCGACCGTGACGGGAAGGGGGAGCACCCACTTCGCTGCAACGTTCATGGGTCTCACCTCCTCAAGCGGTGTCACGTCGACCGGAACTTATAAGCCCGCGCTTCCCGCGTCCAACCCTTTTCCCGCGAGGCCGACCGAAACCACGGCACCGCCGCCGGGCCCTCGGCGGGCCCGGCGGCGGTCGGTGGTGATCCTCAGCTGGAGAACGTGAACCAGTTGAGGTTGACGAAGTCGGCCGGCTGGCCGCTGCTGAACGTGATGTAGACGGTGCGGGTGCCGGTCACGCCCGAGATGTTGGCGGGTATCGTCCGCCAGCTCTGCCAGCCGCCCGTGTTGCCGACCGCGAAGCTGCCGAGCACCGGGCCCGTCGGGCTGTCCAGCCGGACCTGCACCAGACCGCTCACCCCCGCTGGCGCGCCCGAGGCGACCCTCGCCTTGAACTGCGTCGCCGCTGTGCCGCCGAAGGCGACGTCGTCGTAGCGCAGCCAGTCGCCGTTGCCGATGTAGCCGACGTTCTGGCCGCCGCCGGAGTCGGTCGTGGTCTCGAGCTGCGTGCCCGACTGGGCCTGCCGGCTCTCGGCCTGGATGATCGAGCGCGCGTCGACGGGGTCCCCCGGCTCGGGGTCGGTGCCGCCGCCGCTCTGCCAGACCGCGACGTAGTCGACGAGCATGGGGCGTCCCGACACGGTGTCGGCGGTGGGCGTGCCGTGCCCGGCGACGCCGTTGGGGAACGCGCCGCCCATGGCCACGTTGAGCAGCAGGAAGTAGCCGGCGTGCTGGGTCATGTTCGCCCACGTGGTGGCGTCGAGCTGGCTCTGGCTGACGCTGTGGTACTGCTGGCCGTCCACGTACCAGCGCAGCTGGTTGGGGCTGGCGCTGCGGTCCCACTCGAAGCGGAAGGTGTGCATCGCCGACTGGCAGGTCGACCCCGGGCAGGTGCGGCTGGCGCCGATCCCGGTGGACTCGTTGCACGCCCCGCCGGGGTTGGTGCCGCAGTGCAGGACGCCCCAGACCGAGTTGATCCCGTTGACGTTCTCCATGATGTCGAACTCGCCGATCGCCGGCCAGTTCTGGTAGTTCCCCCGGTACGGGGAGCCGAGGGCCCAGAACGCCGGCCAGTAGCCGAGGGCCTGGCTGCCGGTGACGTTGGGCATCTGGAGGCGTCCCTCGATGCGCAGGACGCGGCCGTCGGCGGGCTTGAAATCGGTGCGCTGGGTCTCGATGCGCGCCGACGTCCACTCGCCCGAAGAGGACTTGACCGGGGTGATCCGCAGGTTGCCGCCGCCGTCCAGGCCGATGTTGGCGGGGTCGGCGGTGTAGCGCTGGATCTCGCCGGTGCCCCAGTTCGCGGGGCCGCCCGGATAGCCGTGGCCGGTGTCGATGATCCAGTTCGCGGACGAGGGGAGCGCGCCGGCCGGGCCGTCGAAGTCGTCGCTCCAGACCAGGCTCCAGCCGTCCGGGGGCGGTGGGACGGATGCGCCGGCCGGCGGGGCCAGTGCGGCGGTCGCGACCGCCGCGGGGAGCGCGGCGGCGGCCACGGCGAGAGCGCACCTGCGCCAGAGGCGTGGACGTCTCGATGGGGTCATGGCGGGGGCCTCCAGAGTTGGGGTGGAGCAGGCGCGGGGGTGCCTGCCCTCTGGTGGGGCCAATGTCGTCCGTCCGCGCGGAGCCGTCAAGGGCTAGAGAGCGCTCTCTTTCATGTTCTGGAATGCACAACATCTCTGACCAGGTGTGATGTCCAGCTACTTCTTCATCCGCTTTCATCTGGAGCGTCGCTCTCTTGACAGTCCTGCCAGGTGAAGCCATCCTCTGCGAGAGCGCTCTCTCAGCCCAACCAGGTTGGTCCCGAAACCTTCCCCCCGAGGACAGCCATGCGCAGATCACACCGCCGTCTCGTCTCCGGCCTCGTCTCCGTCGCCGTCATGGCGCTCGGCCTCTCCGCCTGCGGAGACGCGGGCTCCGACGCCGACTCGGACGGCACCGTCACGCTCACCGTCGACACGTTCAGCACCTTCGGCTACGAGGAGCTGTTCAAGCAGTACGAGGCCGACCACCCCGGCATCAAGATCAAGCACCGCAACGTGGTGCAGCTCGACGAGTACCTGCCCCGCCTGGAGCAGTGGATCGCCGCGGGCAGCGGCGCCGGCGACGTCGTCGCCATCGAGGAGGGGATCCTCACCAAGTTCATGGCCAGCCCCGACAAGTTCGTGAACCTGCTCGACCACGGGGCGGGCTCGCTCAAGGGCGGATTCCTCGACTGGAAGTGGAAGCAGGCGCTCAGCCCCGCCGGGAAGTACCTGGTCGGCCTGGGCACCGACATCGGCGGCCTCGCCATGTGCTACCGCACCGACCTGTTCGAGAAGGCGGGTCTGCCGACCGACCGCGACGAGGTCGGCGAGCTCTGGCCGACCTGGGACGCCTACATCGACACCGGCCGGAAGTACGCCGCCGAGGTGAAGGACTCCAAGTTCGTCGACGGCTCGGTGAACCTCTTCAACACGATCCTCGCCCAGACCGCGAGCCAGAGCGCCGGCTACACGTTCTTCGACACCTCCGGCAAGCTCGTCGCCGGCGGCAACCCGCCGGTCCGGAGCGCGTGGGACACGACCCTGAAGATCCAGCAGGCCGGGCTGTCGGCCGGGCTGAAGTCGTTCGAGCCCAGCTGGGGCTCCGGCTTCAAGCAGGCCAAGTTCGCGACCATCGCGTGCCCGTCCTGGATGCTGGGCGTCATCAAGGAGAACGCCGGTGCGGAGGCGTCCGGCAAGTGGGACGTCGCGGCGATCCCGGGCGGCTCGGGCAGCCGCGGCGGCTCGTTCCTCGCGGTGCCGAAGCAGAGCCGGCACGCCGCGGAGGCGGCTGAGCTGGCCAAGTACCTGACCAGCGTGCAGAGCCAGATCGCCGCGTTCAAGGCGCGCAACAACCTGCCCTCGTCCCCGCAGGCGCTGGACGACCCCGCGGTGACGTCGTTCAAGAACGAGTACTTCAACGACGCCCCGGTCGGGCAGATCTACGCCCGCGGCGCCAAGGCGATCAAGCCGCTCTACCTCGGCGCCGACACCAACCCGGTGCAGCAGCGCTTCGAGGACGCGCTGCTCGCGCTGGAGCAGGGCAGGCTGGCGCCCGACGCGGCATGGAAGAAGGCCCTCGACGACGCCGAACGCGAGGCTCGATGACGGTCTCCATCGGCTCCCGCGCGGGAGCCCGGGCGGTCCGTCCGCCCGGGCCCCCGCCCCCGCGGCGCGGGGTGCGCACCGTGCTCGCCCGGTGGGACGTGAAGCTCTCGCCCTACCTGTTCATCTCCCCGTACTTCCTGCTCTTCTTCCTCTTCGGGCTCTTCCCGATGGGCTACACGGTCTGGGTGGCCCTGCACGACTGGGAGCTGCTCGGCACCCGCGAGTTCGTGGGCCTGGAGAACTTCCGGCTCGTGCTGACCGACCCGCAGTTCTGGAACTCGGTCCGCAACACCCTCGGCATGTTCGTCATCGCCACCGTCCCGCAGCTGCTGCTCGCGCTGGTGCTGGCGAACGCGCTCAACCAGCGGATGCGCGCGCGGACGCTGGTGCGCATGGGGGTGCTCGTCCCGATGGTCACCTCGATCGCCGCGGTGGCCATCGTCTTCGGGCAGCTGTTCAGCCGCGACTTCGGCATGGTCAACTGGGTGCTCGGCTGGTTCGGGGTGGAGAACCTCGACTGGACCGCGCGGCGCTGGACGTCCTGGCTGGCGATCTCGGTGATGGTCGACTGGCGCTGGACGGGCTACAACGCGCTGATCTACCTGGCCGCGATGCAGTCGATCCCGCGCGACCTGTACGAGGCCGCGGCGATCGACGGCGCCTCCCGCGCCCGCCAGTTCTGGTCGATCACGCTGCCGATGCTGCGGCCGACCATCATCTTCACCGCGATCGTCTCCACGATCGGCGGGTTCCAGCTGTTCACCGAGCCGCTGCTGTTCGGCAACGGCGACATGGCCGGGGGATCGCTGCGGCAGTTCCAGACGGTCACGATGTACATGTTCGAGAACGCCTTCCGGCGGTTCGACTACGGCTACGCGTCCGCCGTCTCCTGGATGCTCTTCATGCTCATCCTGCTCGGATCCCTCCTCAACTTCATGTGGCTGCGACGCATGGGCGGAACCAAATGATGATCGATAAGACGCCCGCGCGGCCCCGGGCGAAGCGCGGCGGCGCCATCGCGGGGCTGTGGAACGCCGGCCCCCTCACCCGGATCACGCTGCTGGCGACGATCGTGCTGTCGGTGTTCCCCATCTACTGGATGCTCGTCGTCGCGACCCGCACGAACGACGTCGTGGGCTCGACGCCGCCGCCGCTCGTCCCGGGCGGCGAGCTCGGCCGCAACCTGTCCCGGCTGTTCGGCAACGAGCAGGCGCACTTCACCCTCGGGCTGGTCAACTCCGCCATCGCCGCCACGACGGTCACCGTCTCCACGCTGCTGTTCGCCTCGCTCGCCGGCTTCGCCTTCGCCAAGCTGCGCTTCCGCGGCCGCGGCGCGCTGCTCCTGGTCATGCTGGCGACGATGATGGTGCCGGTGCAGATGGGCATCATCCCGCTGTACATGCTGATGGCCGAGATCGGCTGGACGGGCGAGCTGCAGGCCGTCATCGTGCCGTTCCTGGTCACCGGGTTCGGCGTGTTCATGATGCGGCAGTACACGATGCAGGCCCTCCCCGACGAGCTCATCGAGAGCGCCCGCATCGACGGCTGCTCGACCTTCCGCATCTACTGGAGCGTGGTCCTGCCCGTCATGCGCCCGGCCATGGCCGTCCTCGGCCTGTTCACGTTCATGCAGACCTGGAACGAGTTCATCTGGCCGCTGGCCGTGCTCGACCCCGACAACCCCACCGTCCAGTACTCCCTCAACCTGCTGAACGGCGCCTACTACACCGACTACTCGCTGATGTTCACCGGCACCGCGGTGGCCACGCTGCCGCTGCTCGCCGTCTTCGTGCTGTTCGGGCGGCAGATCATCAGCGGGATCATGGACGGCGCCCTCAAAGCATGAGCCACCACTCGCCAGCGGAGAGACCAGCCAGAACGATGACGGCCACCACGCCCGATACCGAGACGCCCCATACCGACGCCCGGCCCCTGACCTTCCCGCCCGGCTTCGTCTGGGGCGCCGCCACCGCGGCGTACCAGATCGAGGGCGCGGCTCGGGACGACGGACGCGGCCCCTCGATCTGGGACACCTTCAGCCGCGTCCCGGGCAAGGTCGCGGGCGGGGACACCGGCGACGTGGCATGCGACCACTACCACCGGTTCCGCGACGACATCGGCCTGATGGCCGGCCTGGGCCTGCCCGCCTACCGCTTCTCGGTGGCCTGGCCGCGGGTGCAGCCCGACGGCTCCGGCCCGGTCAACCCCCGCGGCATCGGCTTCTACGACCGGCTGGTCGACGAGCTGCTCCAGGCCGGGATCACGCCGTACGCCACCCTCTACCACTGGGACCTGCCGCAGGCGCTGGAGGACCGCGGCGGCTGGACGGCCCGCGACACCGCGCTGCGCTTCGCCGACTACACCGGCATCGTGCACGACCGCCTCGCCGACCGCGTCGACACCTGGACGACGGTCAACGAGCCCTGGGTGGCCGCGTACCTCGGCTACGCGGCCGGCGTGCACGCCCCCGGCCGGACCAGCGCCGCCGACGCCTTCCGCGCCGCGCACCACCTGCTCCTGGCGCACGGCCTGGCCGCGCGGCGGCTGCGGGAGGGCGGGGCCCGCCGCGTCTCGCTGACCCTCAACCTCGCCCCGATCGTCGCGGGCGGCACCTCGGAGCAGGACGCGGCCGCCGCCGACCTGGTGGACGCGATGCTGAACCGGCAGTTCCTCGACCCTGTGCTGCGCGGCGCGTACGCGGAGCCGGTGCTAGCGGTGGCGGCACGGCACGGGGGACTCGACCACATCCGCGGTGACGACCTGACCGTGCTCGCCGAGCCGATCGACTCGCTCGGCATCAACTACTACAACCCCACCTACGTGGCGGCCGCCCCCGGCAACCCGGCGAACCCCGCCTACCCCGGCTCCGCGGGCATCGCGTTCCCGCCGGCCGTGCCGCCGCTGACGGCGATGGGCTGGCCCATCGTCCCGGACGGCCTGGGCGACCTCCTGATCCGGCTGAGCCGCGACTACCCGGGCGTGCCGCTCGTCGTCACCGAGAACGGCGCGGCGTTCGACGACGTCCCCGACCCGGACGGGCGGGTGCGCGACGACGCCCGCATCCGGTACCTCGACGGGCATCTGCGCGCCGCGCACGCCGCGCTCACCGCCGGTGCGGACCTGCGCGGGTATCTCGTATGGTCGCTTCTGGACAATTTCGAGTGGGCCGAGGGCTACGGCAAGCGGTTCGGCATCGTCTACGTCGACTACGCCGGCGGGCGCCGCCTGCCCAAGGACAGCGCGCGGTGGTTCCGCGACGTCATCGCCCGCAACGGACTCGGGGGAGAACCGGCATGAGACGTCCCACGCTGGAGGCCGTGGCGGCCAGGGCGGGGGTCTCCCGCGCCACGGTGTCGCGCGTGGTCAACGGAGCCGACACCGTGAACCCCGAGATCCGCGCGGCCGTGCTGCGCGCGGTGGAGGAGCTCGGCTACGTCCCGAACTCGGCGGCCCGCAGCCTGGTCACCCAGCGCACCGGGTCGATCGGGCTGGTGGTCTCCGAGCCGCCCGCCCGCGTCTTCTCCGACGACCCCTTCTTCTCCCAGGTCATCCGCACGGTGAGCCAGGAGCTGGAGGCCGTCGACCGGCAGGTCGTGCTGATGATGCCGTCGTCGCCGGCGGGGCAGGCGAGGGTCGAGCGGTACGTCGCGGGCGGCCACGTGGACGGCGTCATCCTGCTGTCCCAGCACGGCGCGGACCCGCTGCCCGCGGCGCTCCTGCGGACGGGCGTGCCCGTGGTGTCGCACGGCCGGCCGGTGTCCACCGCGAGGCCCCCGTACTGCGACGCCGACAACACCGGGGGCGCGCGGGCCGCCGTGCAGCACCTCCTGTCCCGGGGCCGGCGGCGCATCGCCACCATCAGCGGCCCGCCCGACATGTCCGCGGCGCTGGACCGGCTGGCCGGCTACCGGGAGCTGCTCTCCGACAGCGGCCGCCGGTCGCTGGCCGCCATCGGGGACTTCACCCGCGAGTCGGGGGCGGCGGCGATGAGCCAGCTCCTGGAGGACGATCCGGACCTCGACGCGGTGTTCGCCGCGAGCGACCTGATGGCGATCGGCGCCCTGTACACGCTGCGGAAGTCGGGCCGCCGCGTCCCCGAGGACGTCGCCGTCGTCGGCTTCGACGACATCGACGCCGCCCGCTTCACCGATCCGCCGCTGACCACCGTCCGGCAGCCGATCGCCGAGGTCGCCAGGACCATCGTCCAGATGCTCGTCGACGGAGTCGACGACAAGGCGGACCCGGTGATCTTCCCCACCGACCTCATCGTCCGCGACTCCACCTGACCCGCCGCGGCCACCCCGGTCCGCTTGTGCGTCGGTGATAAAATCCACGCCGTGGATGGGGCTTCGTACCTTTTTGACGGTTACGAGCTTGATGCCTCTTTATGCGAACTCCGGCTCGCGGGGAAACGCGTACCGGTCGAGCCGCGGGCGCTCGACGTCCTCCACCACCTGATCTCGCACCGCGACCGGGTCGTGTCCAAGGAAGAACTCCTCGACGCCGTGTGGGGCGACCGCTTCGTGAGCGACGCCGCGGTCACCACGGCGCTCCGGACCGCCCGCGCGGCGATCGGTGACACCGGCCGGGACCAGCGGCTGATCCGCACCGTGTTCCGGCGCGGCTACCAGTTCGTCGGGACGGTCGTGCAGACCGCGGCCGGGCGCGGGCCGGAGGCACCGCGCGACGCCTCCCTGCCCGCTCGGCTGGCGGTGTCGTCGGGGCTGGGGTTCGCCGGCCGGGAGCACGAGCGCACGGTGCTCGCCGGCGCCTGGAAGGAGGTCGCCGCCTCGGGGCACCGGCGGGTGGTGTTCGTGAGCGGCGAGGCCGGGATCGGCAAGACGACGCTGTGCTCGGTGTTCGCGGCTGCGACGCACCGCGAGGCGGTGGTCCTGTACGGGCGCTGCGACGAGGAACTGTCGATCCCGTACCAGCCCTGGCGGGAAGTGCTGACGAGTCTCGACCGCGATGTCCCCGACGTCTTCACCGGCCGCCGCGAGGCGCTCGCGCCGCTGCTGGGCGGCACGGGCGCGATCGACCTGGAGTCCGATTCGGCGCGGTTCGCGGTCTACAACTCGGTCGTCGACGTGCTCGGCGCGGTCGCGGAACACGGCAGGCCGGCGCTCGTCGTGCTCGACGACCTGCATTGGGCGGACGTGCAGACGCTCGCTGTCGCGCGCCATCTCGTCGAGCGGGCCCTGACGGCCCCGGTGCTGATGGTCGGGACGTTCCGGGACTCCGACATCGACGCCTCGCACCCGCTGACCGCGCTGCTGGCCGCGACCCATCGCGAACCGGGCATCACCCGGCTGGCGTTACGCGGTCTCGACGACGGCGAGGTGCTCGACCTCCTGGAGGTGGTCGCGGGCCACGAGATGGACGGCGACGGGCTCGCGTTGCGCGACGAGTTACGGGCCGAGACGGAGGGCAACCCGTTCTTCGTCACCGAGATCCTCCGCCACCTCGCCGAGACCGGCGCCGTCGGCAAGCAGGACGACGGCCGCTGGACGGCTCCGAACCACCTCCAGACCAGAGGGCTGCCCGTCAGCGTGCGCGAGGTCGTGGACCGCCGCGTCGAGCGCCTCGGACCCGGAACGCGCAGCGCACTCGACACCGCGTCGATCATCGGCCGGGACTTCGAGCTCGACCTGCTCTCCGAACTGCTCGGCGAAGACCCGGCCCGCACGTTCGAGCGCCTCGCGCCGGCCGTGGACAACGCGCTCGTCACCGACGCGGCCGGGCGGTTCGCGTTCACGCACGCCATCGTCGCCCGCACCCTGTACGCGGAGCTGAACCCCACCGCGCGCGCGATCTCCCACGAGGCGGTCGCCGTGGCGCTGGAGCGGCGAAACGGCGACGCGGGCGAGCAGGCCGGCGAGATCGCCCACCACTGGATGCACGCCCTCGCCCCGCACAACCGCGCCAAGGCCGCCGGCCACGCCCAGCGGGCGGGCGACTACGCGCTGGCCCACCTCGCACCCGATGAAGCGGTCACCTGGTACGGCCGAACCCTTGAGCTCCTCCCCGCCGACGACCTGACGCGTCGTTGCGAGGCCCTCGTCGGACTGGGGACCGCGCAGCGCCAGGCCGGTGACCCCGCACACCGCGAATCGCTGCTCGAGGCCGGGCGTCTCGCGATCGACCTCGGGCACGACGACCTCCTCGTACGCGCGGCCCTGGCCAACAACCGCGGCGACGTCAGCCAGTTCGGGACGATCGACGAGGAGCGGGTCGAGATCCTGCGGTGCGCGATCGCGACGCGGCCCCGCAAGCCCGACGGGGCGCTCCTCCAGGCGATCCTCGCCATCGAGCTCCACGGTGCGCCGGACGAGCAGGTCGAAGAGGCCGCCTCGCGTGCGCTGGCGCTGGCACGCGAGGCCGGCGACGACCGCGTCATCGCGCGCGCCGCGCGCCTCGCCGAGAGCGCGCTGCGCACCCCGGACGCGCTCGAACGCCGGGTGCCGCTGCTGCACGAGGGCGTCGCCGCCGCGGAACGCACCGGCGACGCACAGCTGCGCGGCATGCTCTCGATGTCCTACGAGGAGATCGCGCTCGAACGCGGCGACCGCGAGGCGATGAACCGGGAGAAGCGCATCCGGAACTCGTTCGCCGCGCGGAGCCCGGAACCGTACGTCCGCTGGACGAACGAGCAGACGCGGTCGATCCACCTCTTCCTGGACGGCGACCTGGACGGAGCCGAGGCCGCCGCCCACGCCGCGTTCGAGATCGGCGCCGCGACCGGGCAGCCCGAGGCGTTCTTCGGCTACGCCGGACAGGTCTTCCAGATCCGCCGCGCCCAGGACCGCCTCGCCGAAGTGGCCGAGGCCATCGAGCAGATCCTTGAGGAGAACCCTGAGCTGCAGGTCTTCCGGGCCGGCCTCGCCCACGTATGGTGCGAGCTCGGCCGCGAATCGGACGCCCGGGCGCTGACCGGCCGCCTCGACGTCTCGTCCGGCGGCGCGCCCCAGTTCTGGTCGACGACCCTGATGCTGTGGGCGGAGGTGTGCCACAGGCTGGCCCTCCCCGCGCCCGCGTACCGGCTCGTGCCGGTCCTCGGCCGCTGGCGGAACCAGGTCGCCAGCACCGGCGCGACCACCGAGGGGTCGATCGCCTACGGGCTCGGTCTCGCGCTCGCGACCCTCGGCCGCATCGACGACGCGGCCGCCGCCTACGACCTCGCCCTCACCGTCAACCGCCGCCTCCGGGCACCCCTGTTCGCCGCCCGCACCCGGCTCGCCTACGCCGAACTGCTCGCCGGGGTCGAACCCGGCCGGGCGGTCGCCCTCGCCGCCGAGGCGAGGGCGACCGCCGGCCGGTTCGGCTTCGCGCGCATCGCCCGCCGCGTCGAGCCACTCCTCGAACGCCTTTCCTGACCCGGCGGATTCGGGGCGTCGTCCCACATGCCGCGCCGGCGGGCCGCCGCTCCGCGAGCGGCCCGCCGGCGGTCAGTTCAAGCCGAGGCGGCCCGCGGACTCACTTGCCGAAGTGGATGTCGCAGTCGGTCCTGGTGAACCTGGGGTCGATGATCGCGTTGTAGTTGGCGGCGAACTGCGTGCTGGTGCCGGACACGTCGAACGTGTGGCTGCTCTTCCTCCTGATCTTGACGACATGGGTGTCGACCCTGATCGAGTTGGTCGCCGAGCCGTCCTGCACGGTGACGACGCACGTCCAGTGGACGTGCCGGAAGGCGGGCCGCCCGTTGCGGGTCTTCGAGTAGATGTTCCAGGTCCCGTCGGGGTGGATGGAGAGCTTCACGGGCCCGGAGACGTCGCTGTTGTTCTCGTTGCCGAGGAACTCGATGTGATCGGGGAACAGGGCCGGCTGCAAGGTCGCGGCGTGGGCGGGGAGCGCCCCGAGGAGAAGACCGGCGGCGGTCGCCCCCGCCGCGCCGAGGACGGTGAGGCCGCGCGCCGCGTGCTTGAGGTGAGCGGTGTTCTTCTGCATGGTGACGCCCTTCGTCTCGCTCGGTCATCAGGGGCGCTGCGCCGGATCGGCGCGCCCCGTGCGATTCCGAGTCTGGGACGTCCCGGCTGCTCGGCGCTTGAGAAGGAGCCGGGGACGGGCTGCGGAACTTCTGAGGAGAGGCCCGAATCTGTCATCACTCAATGAAGTGGTTGATTTCGGTCGGTCGTTGGCGTGTCCGAAACCCGGGTTATCTGGACTTTACCCCGGTGGGTTCCTAATCTCGGCAACGGTGACCGAATCACGTTCATGGGAGTGGAATGACCACCAGTCCGGAACTTCCCGATATCTTGGCGGACGGCTTTGCCGCCGACCCCTACAGCGCCTATGGAGTGCTGCGCGAGAAGGCGCCGCTCTTCTGGCATGAGGGGACGCAGAGCTACGTGATCTCACGGTACGAGGACGTGGCGCGGGCCTTCCGGGACCCGGTGTTCACCACCGCGAATTACGACTGGCAGCTCGAACCCGTGCACGGGCGGACGATTCTGCAGCTCAGCGGCCGGGAGCACGCGGTCCGGCGGGGCCTGGTGGCGCCCGCGTTCCGCGGTGACGAGCTGCGGGACAGATTCCTGCCGGTCATCGAGCGGAACGCGCGCACCCTGATCGACGATTTCCGCGACGCGGGAAGGGTGGAACTGGTAGGCCAGTTCAGCACGCACTTCCCGATCAACGTCATCGTCGACATGCTCGGGCTCGACCAGGCGGACCACGCGCGGTTCCAGCGCTGGTACACCTCGATCATCGCGTTCCTGGGGAACCTCGCCCAGGATCCCGAGGTCGCGGAGGCCGGGCTGCGGACCCGGGAGGAACTCGCCGCCTACATGCTCCCGATCATCGCCCGCCGCCGCGAGGAGCCCGGGGACGACCTGCTGTCGCGGCTGTGCCTGGCGGAGATCGACGGGACGCGGATGAGCGACGAGGACATCAAGGCGTTCGTCAGCCTGCTCCTGGCCGCGGGCGGTGAGACGACCGACAAGGCCGTCTCCGCGCTGTTCGCGAACCTGCTCACCCACCCGGACCAGCTCGCGGCCGTGCAGCGGGACCGCGAGCTGATCCCGCGGGCGTTCGCCGAGACGCTGCGCTACTCGCCGCCCGTCCACATGATCATGCGGCAGCCGGCCGAGGACGTGGCGGTCACCGGCGGGACGATCCCCGCCGGCAGCACGGTCACCTGCCTGATCGGCGCGGCCAACCGGGACCCCGAGCGCTACCGGGACCCCGGCCGCTTCGACATCTTCCGGGACGACCTGACCACCACGAGCGCGTTCTCCGCCGCGGCCGACCACCTGGCGTTCGCGCTGGGACGGCACTTCTGCGTCGGCGCGCTGCTGGCCAAGACGGAGATCGAGGTCGGGACGAACATGCTGCTGGACGCCATGCCCGACGTCCGGCTGGCGGACGGGGCCGAACCGGTCGAACACGGTGTGTTCACCCGCGGCCCCGCGCGCCTGCCGCTGGAGTTCACGCCTCAGGGCTGAACGGCACCGCGCCGAGCCGGTGGGCGGCCGGACTGAAGGTGACGGGGAGCGAGTGCAGGCCCCGCATCCAGAAGGACGGCCGCCACTGCAGGTCGTCCGGCGCGACGGCCAGCTCGATGTCCGGCAGGCGGTCGAGCAGCACCTCGATGGCCGTCCGCGCGATGACCTCGGCGTGCTCCGGGGCGGGGAACGGGCAGCCGTGCTCGCCGTGCCCGAACGACAGGTGCGCGCGGTTGCCGGTGGCGGCGCCGGCCTCGGGCCTGACCTGGGGGTCGGCGTTCGCCGCGGCCAGCCCCATGACCAGCAGGTCGCCGGCGCGGATGTCGCGCCCCCCGAGCCGGCAGCCGTGCACCGCCCAGCGGCCGATGAAGTTCTGGGTGGGGGTGTCCTCCCAGAGCACCTGGGTGAGCGCCTGGTCGACGCTGCTCCTGCCGCCCTGGAACGTCATGGAGAAGTGGTCGTCGACCAGCATCAGCCGCAGGGCGTTGCCGATCCAGTTGCCGGTGGGCTGCTGCGCGGCGGCCATCACCACCAGCAGGTCGATGATCACCTCTTCGGCGCTGAGCCCGGCCGGATGCGCGAGCAGCCGGGACGGGAAGTCCGGTCCCGGGCGCCGCTGCCGCTCGGCGACCAGGTCCGTCATGCGCTGCTGGATGCGCTGGTGCGCCGCGACGGCCTTCTCGTCGGCGTCCAGGGACTCGGCGACGTCCTGGACGAGGGTGGGCACATCGGAGTCGGGCAGCCCGAAGAGCCGGGCGATGACCAGCAGCGGGATGCGGTGCGAGTACTGGTCGACGAGGTCGGCCTCCCCGGTCCCGGCGAACTCGTCGATGAGCCCGTCGGCGAGCTCCTCGCAGACGGCGGCGAGCTCGGTGCGGTGGACGGCGTCGAGGGCGTCGCCGATCGCGCCGGCCCGCCGCTGGTGCTCCTCCCCCTCGGCGAACATCACCGACGGCGTCCACCCGACGTAGGGCATGAGCGGCCAGTCGTCGGGGACCTGGTCCCAGGCGTTCCAGCGCCGGCAGTCGCGCGCGAACAGCATGGGGTTGCTGGTGATGTGGTTGACCTCGCGGTAGCCGACGACGAACCACGCGGGGACGTCGCCGTCCAGCAGGACCGGGACCACGGGGCCGTGGTCCCGGCGCAGTTCGCGGTAGAGCGTGTCGGGGTCCCGGGCGACGGCGGCCCCGTACAGCCGCACGGCGCCGTCGTCCTGCGGGCTGTCCCCGGCGGGGGCGGACGACGGGACGGACGATTCGGTCACGGTGCGACCTCCTGGACGGCGGACGGTTCGCGGAGCTGGGCGAGGTGCCGGACGAGCGTGATGAGCACGGACTTGGAGGACTCCCGGGTGCGGGCGTCGCACTCGACCAGCGGGATCCCGTCGTCGAGGGAGAGCGCGTCCCGGACCCGGTCGAGCCGCGGCCGCGGGCCGTCGAACCGGTTGACCGCCACCACGAACGGCATGGCGTGCGCTTCGAGGCGGTCGACGCTGTAGAAGCACTCCTCCAGCCGGCGCGTGTCCACCAGGACGATGGCGCCGAGGCTTCCGGAGAACAGCTGGTCCCACAGGAACCAGAACCGCTCCTGGCCGGGCGCCCCGAACAGGTAGAGCACCCGCTGCTCGTCCAGGGAGATGCGGCCGAAGTCGAAGGCGACCGTGGTGGTGCGCTTCGACTCGACCCGGCCGGGGTCGTCGATCCCGATCCCGGCCCGCGTCATGGTCTCCTCGGTGCTGAGCGGCCTGATCTCGCTCACCGAGCCGACCATGGTGGTCTTGCCGACGCCGAACCCGCCGACGATCACGATCTTCAGCGCGTCCCGCGCGGTCTGCCGCAGCGGCGTCCCGGCGAACCGGTCGCCGGGCTGTGCGCCCGCTGCCGGGTCAAATGCTTTCGAGTCCAACGAGCACCTGCTTCAGCGTTTCCAGGTCGGCCGCGTACGCGGTTGGGGCGGCGGCCGAGGACGGATGGCGGACGGTGATGCGGCCCATGTCGCGCAGGTCGAGCAGTAGGATCTTCAGCACGCTCACCGGCAGCCGCAACCGGGCGGACAGCTCGACGACCGCGACCGGGTTGAAGCGGCAGAGCCGCAGGATCGCGGCGTGCTCGGACTGCATGCCGGGCTCGGGCTCGTCCTCGGCGACGATCAGTGCCACCAGGTCGAGCGTGTCGTCGCCCGCCTCGGAGCGTCCCCGCGTCACGGTGTAGAGCCGGTCGGGGTCCTCCCTGTCGAGAGGGCGGGGGTTCATGAGCGGACGTCGTGCTCGAGTCTGCGTGGCGCGGCCGTCAGGTATCCGCCGATCTGCTCGACCAGCTCGTTCATGCAGTGCCCCACCAGGCCGACGTCCGCCATCTCGTCCGCGACCACGGCCAGGTGCGCGCCCTGGCCCGCCGGGACGATGAGCAGGACGCCGCCGGCGAACTCCACCATCGACTGACCCGCTCCGAGGCCCTCGCCGAACTCGGCGGACGCGCTCAGCGACAGGCTCTGGATGCCGGACGCGATGGCGGCGAGCTGGTCCGCCCGGTCCTCGTCGAGGCCGGCCGTGAAGCAGATCTTGAGGCCGTCGCTGGACAGCACCAGGACGTGCCGGGCACCCGGTGCGCGGTCCACGAGGCCCGCGAGCAACCAGTCAAGATCACGCTGATCGGTGTTCATCCGTTCCCAGGGCGGCCGGTGGTCCGGGGACGCCCCTCCTCCCATCTGTGGATCCTGCTGTTCGTCGTTCCCCGCGGGGCCTGCCGCGGATCTCACTCGTCCGCGGCGGGCCCGGTCCCCCCTGAGCCTGTTCTCCCGCCCCCGGTCACGTCGGTCCCGGCCTCGTCCGGCTCGGCCGCGGCCGGGGCGCCGGCCGCGGACTGGCGGAACGCGGCGAACCGGGTCCCCGTGTCGCGCGGACGGGGCTCGCTCACCGCGGGCCGTCCCGCGGGCGCGCTCGCGAGGGCCGCGCCGCGTCTGCGTTTGGGCAGGACCAGATCATCGGATTCCATGCCGTCCGACTCGGGCATCGCGACCTCGCGCTTCGGCTCCACCGGACGGCGCGCGGCGGGAACGGCCGCGTACTCCGCGTCCGCGGCCTCCGGCGGGGTGTAGACGATGAGCTTGGCGGGGATCAGCACGATCACGCCGATCCCGCCGCGCGAGGACGGGCGGAAGCTGACCCGCAGGTCGTGCTTGCGGGCGAGCCGGCCGACGACGGCCAGGCCGAGCCTGGTGCCGGGCAGCGAGCTGAGGTCCGCGGCCTCGGAGACGAGCCGCTCGGCGCGCTGCCGTTCGCGCTGCCGCATGCCGAGGCCGCCGTCCTCGATCGTGACGAGGATCCCCGCGTCCTCCTCCTCGACGTACACGTGCACGATGCTGCCCTGCGGGGAGAAGTTGGCGGCGTTGTCCATCAGCTCCGCCAGCGCGTGGATCACGCCCTCCGCGGCGAAGCCGGCGACCGCGGCGGTGCTGGTCAGGTGGTACTGGACGCGCTGGTACGCGCCGATCCGGCCCATGGCGCCGCGCAGCACGCTCTCCATGACGATCGGCTTGGTCCAGCGCCGCCCCGACCGGCCGCCGCTGAGCAGCGCGATGCTGTCGGCCAGCCGGCCCAGCTGGGAGACGTCGTGGTCGAGGCCGAGCAGGTCGCCGAAGACCTTGTCGTCGCCGTAGCGGTCCTCCAGCTCGCGCAGCTCGCCGAGCATCCGGGTCGTCCGCGCCTGGATCCGCGCGGCGGCGCTCGCGCAGGCCGCCAGCGCGGCGGCGCTGGTCCGCTCGCCCTCGGCGAGGTCCTCGGCGACCCGGTGCAGGACGCGCCGCGTCGAGTCGTGGGCGGGTTCCGTGAGCTCGGCCAGGACGGCGGGCACGCCCGCCCGGTCCTGCCTGATCCGGGTGGCCAGGGCGGGCAGCGCGGTGTCGGCGAGCCAGGCCACCTCCGCGTCCAGTGCGGCCGACTCCGCCCGCACCTGCGCCTCCGCCCGCTGGCCGGCCGCGAGGCCGTCCACGACGATGCGCAGCAGCCGTCCGAGGGCCCGGTCGGTCACCGGCGGGAAGCCGACCAGCACCTTCTCGGGCGGGGCGCCGTCGCGCAGCCGGGCGACCAGGGTGGGCAGCGGCCCGTCGACCAGCTCCGCGAGCTGTCGCTCCAGCCGGTCGTCCTGGACGGTGATCTGCGCCAGCCGGCCGTGCAGCCGCCGGTTGTCCGCGGCGAAGTACACGGCGACCGCGACGGCGGCGCTGAGCGCGAGGACCATGGTCCCCCCGCCGGCCGCGACCACGGCGCGGGAGTGCGGGCCGACGGCGAGGAGGGTGGCCAGCCAGGCGCTGCCGCCGACGATCGCCGTGATGAGCAACGCCAGGAGTGCGCGTTCCAGCGGAGCGCGCTCGATGCGGAATCGGCCTGCGGGTACCGGCATCCATCCTGTCCTTTGAGCGAGGGGCTGGCTGATGAATCGTGCGCAAGCCCTGTGGACAGTGGGCGTCAACCCGGATGCGGACCTCAACACGCACGAACCCCGAAATGGGGCGCAACCCATGATGCACGAAGACACGGGAGTAAGGGGAGATACTTCAGCGAACGACTGTCCAATTTGCTCCAAATACCCAACTTCAAGGACGATCACCCTAATCCGCAGAATCCCCAGGCAAAGGCCGTGGACCGTTCCAATCCGGAGCCCTGTCCAACCGAAGATCCGCCCGTCCCGCGCGGCCGAACCATGATCAAGAAATCGGACCCCGAAGCGGCGGCCCTAAATGATCATCATCAGCAGCCTCGGCGGATTCACCCCGCTGAGGGACAGCCGCATTGTCGGAGCGATTGCCGGCAGGTGAACGCCGCGCTAATCAGGTCGAGACGTACAACCGGACATGGTCGAGTGCCATGTCGAGGGCAATCTCCATGGGCCTGATGTCATGGGCGGTCTGGGCCAGCAGATAGCCCCCTTGCAGCGCTGCTATCAGGCCGATCGCAAGTTGCCGAGGGTCGGCTTCGGCGGCGAGTGTCCGGGCCTCCTGCATGCGACGCAGGCCGGCCTCGATGAGCTGTTCCCACGCTTCGAAGGTCTCCGCGAGGGCAATGCGGGCGACCTCGTCCCGGTCGGAGACCTCGCCGGCGATCGAACCGAGGATGCAGCCGTACGCGCCCTTCTGGAGGGCGTTGCGCTGGACGAGGGCGTCCCTCCACCGAACCAGGCCGTTGAACGATCTGAGGCGCTGCAGCGCAGCGTGCTCGCGCTCCATGATCTCTTCCGCGCGGAACTGGACCACGGCGCGGACCAGCTGCTCCTTGTCGGCGAAGTGCTTGTAGAGCTGAGACTTGCTCGTGGCGCTGGCGGCGCGGACCTCGTCGAGGGTGGTCGAACTGACGCCCCGCACGTACATGAGTTCGGCCGCGGCCTCGATGATGCGCCGCCTGGTCGCCGCGCCGCGACGCGTGAGCCTCGGCCTCTGATCGGCACTCTCCGACCCGGTCACGCAGGCAAGGCTACCGGCCGGGATGATCGGGGCGGGGCGCGCCGAGGGTCCTTACGGATGGACGCGGATGATCGTCTTCCCCTTGATCCGTTCGGTCGGGTTGAAGGCGGCGACGGCGTCGTCGAGGGGCGCAACGCGGCCGATATTCGTCCGCAGCCGCCCGTCCCGCACCCGCTCGACGATCTCGCTCAGTTGCGCGCGATCGGCCTCGACGACGAAGTCGACCGCCAGGCCGTCGGCGGGGCGCGCCTCGGGCGGGCCCGCGATGGTCACCAGCATTCCTCCGGGCCGGATCAGGCGTGCGGACCGCTTCCCGATGTCACCGCCGATGACGTCGAACACGAGATCGACTCCGCCGGCGTCGTCCAGCGAGTCGTCGTCGAGGTCGACGAACTCCCGCGCGCCGAAGTCGAGCGCCGTCTGCCGGTCGGCGGCACGTCCGGTGCCGATGACGTAGGCGCCGGCCTGCCGGGCGAGCTGCGTCACCATCGAGCCGACTCCGCCGGCCGCGCCGTGGACGAGGATGCTCTGCCCCACCTGGAAGCGGCCGTGCACGAACAGCCCCTGCCACGCGGTCAAGCCCGAGATCGGCAGGCTCGCGCCCACGATGAAGTCGACATCGCCGGGCAGCGGCGCGAGGTTGCGCGCCTCGACGGCCGTGTACTCCGCCAGAGTGCCGTCGCGGGTCCAGTCGGTGAGCCCGAACACCCGCTGTCCCACCGAGAGCCCCCTCGTGCCGTAGCCGAGAGCGCTGACCACCCCGGCCAGTTCGTGCCCGGGAATCGACGGCGTCCGGTCACGGCCGAGGCGGTCCGTCCAGGTTCCGGGCCATGTCAGCTCGCCGGGGGTGAATCCCGACGCATGGACCCGAACGACGACATCGTTCCCCGCCGGCTCCGGCTCCGGCCGCTCCACCAGCGTCATCCCGGCCGTCCCCGCGGCCTCGTCCGTCACCACGATCGCCTTCATCAGACGCACCTCCCTCGCTTCAGCTCCTGCCCGCACGACATCGCCGTTCACCACACTGGTTCCCCGCCATCGACAGTCGGTCCACATCGGACGGTCGGTCGTCATGGGTGGGGCCGTCGAGGCTCGGTCAAGTATGGACTCGATAGTCCAATATTGTTAGGACGTCCGCGTCGCCCGGCAGGTCTCCAGTTGCGTTGTGACCTTATTGTGAGGGCGGGAGGCGCCGGGATGACCCTGGGTGGCGTCGGTCCGAAGTTGAACGATCTTTGGGACCATAGGGTCCAGTTGCGTGGGGAATACAATCGGGCCGCGGAGCGTCTGTACCTGTGCGTCCAGGTGCGTTCCACCTGGTTCCGCAGTCTCACGCCGCAAGGCCGGGAAGGGAGAGCCGTGACCCGGCAGACCCAGTACCACAAGAACCCGGAAGCCGTCTCGCGGCTCGATCCGGAGCAGTACCGCGTGACTCAGCAGGACGGCACCGAGCGCCCGTTCGCCAACGCCTACTGGGACAACCACGAACCCGGCATCTACGTCGACGTCGTGTCCGGCGAGCCGCTGTTCGCATCCGCCGACAAGTACGACAGCGGCACCGGCTGGCCGAGCTTCACGAGGCCGATCGCCCGGACGAACGTCGTCGAGCGCGAAGACTCCAGCCACGGAATGATCCGGACGGAGGCCCGCTCACTGCACGGGGACAGCCACCTCGGCCACATCTTCCCCGACGGCCCCGCCGACGAGGGCGGCCTGCGCTACTGCATCAACTCCGCGTCGTTGCGGTTCATTCACCTCGACGACCTGGAAGAGGCGGGGTATGGCGAGTACCGGACCCTGTTCACGAGTGACACCGAGGGCAAGTAAGGAGACGACGTGAATTACGAGAAGGCGATCCTCGCCGGCGGCTGCTTCTGGGGCATGGAAGAGCTGTTCCGCCACCAGCCCGGTGTCGTGTCCACGCGCGTCGGGTACAGCGGCGGCGACGTCCCGAACGCCACCTACCGCAACCACGGCACCCACGCGGAGTCCATCGAGGTCGTCTACGACCCCGAGCAGACCGACTTCCGTGCGCTGCTGGAATTCTTCTTCCAGATCCACGACCCTTCGACGAAGAACCGCCAGGGCAACGACATCGGCATGAGCTACCGCTCGGCGATCTTCTACACCAGCGACGAGCAGAAGCGCGTCGCGGAGGACACGATCGCCGACGTCGACGCCTCGGGTCTGTGGCCCGGCAAGGTCGTCACCGAGGTCGCCCCGGCGGGCGACTTCTGGGAGGCCGAGCCCGAGCACCAGAACTACCTGCAGAACTACCCCAACGGCTACACCTGCCACTTCCCCCGCCCGGGGTGGAAGCTCCCCAAGCGGGAGACGGCCTGACACCCGCCGGCCCGCGGACCCCGGTTCCGCGGGCCGGCCCGGCGTCGTGGTCGGCCCGGGCGACCGGCCCGGCGAAAGGGTTCAGCAGGCGAAAGGGTTCAGGAATGGACTGGGATCAGAACCCGGAACTCGACACGCTGCTCAAGGCCATCCCAGCCGGTCGTCCCGCGTTCGCCGGTATCAAGGAAGGGGAATGCGCAGCGAGGTGATGCCGCGCATGTCGAGCCATGCGGCGTCCGGTGTCCGGACCATGCGCAGGACGACCTCTTCGCAGGCGGGGCAGCGGGCGACGAGTCCCGGGGCGCGTTCGTAGAGGCGCAGGGTCGCGACCGGGCCGGTGCGGGCGCAGCACGCGCAGCTGGCTTCGGCGGTGGTGACGTCGAATGCGAGGATCTCGCCCAGCGGGCCGGCCAGCGCGTTGCCGTCCTGGTAGTCGTCGCTCATCGGTCAGCCTCCTGTCGGGCCGAAGCGCTCGGTCTTGATCTTGCGGGCGTCGTGGCCGAGGGCCAGCAGCTGGTCGGCGGCCGTCTCCACGAACCCGGTCGGGCCGCAGACGAAGCAGTCCGGCTCGAAATCGGCGGGCCACCCGTGGCTGTTGAGGTCGGCGACCGTGAGCCGTCCGGGCGGCCGCCCGCCGTCGGGCGCCTCGCGGGTGTAGAGGTAGGCGACGTCCAGGCCGGGGGCTCCGCGGCGCAACTCGGCCCTGTAGAACCGGTCCGCGGGCGTCCGCACCGAGTAGACGAGCCGGAACGGGGTGCGGCTGCCGGCCTGCCCGCGGGCGCGGATCATCGCCATCAGCGGCACGATCCCCGACCCGCCGGCGACCAGCAGCACCGGCGCCGTGGACTCCGGGCGCCAGACGAACCAGCCGCCCACCGGCCCGCGGATCTCCACCGGGTCGCCGCGCGACAGGCCCCCGGCCAGGTAGGACGAGACCTCGCCGTCCGGCACGCGCTGCACGGTCAGCTCGACCCGGTCGCCGTCGGCGGGCGCGGCGATCGAGTAGCTGCGCTGGGCGCTGTAGCCGTCCTCGGCGGTGAGCCGTACGTCGACGTGCTGGCCCGCCGCGTGGCCGGGCCAGTCCGGGACGTCGAACACCAGCGTGTCGGCGGTGGGCGTCTCGGTCCGCGTCTCGGCGAGCCGCGCGACGCGCCAGGTCAGTCGCCTTGGTACCGCTGTTCGCGCCATGGGTCCCCGTAGTCGTGGTAACCGGCCGTCTCCCAGAAGCCCGGCTCGTCCTGGTCGAGCAGGCGGATGCCGCGCACCCACTTGGCGGACTTCCAGAAGTACAGGTGCGGCACCAGCAGGCGGGCCGGACCCCCGTGCTCGGCGGGGAGATCCTCGCCGTCGAAGCGGTACGCGATCCACGCCTGCCCGTCCAGGACGTCCTGCAGCGGCATGTTCGTGGTGTAGCCACCGTAGGAGTGGGCGAGCATGTAGTCGGCGGCGGTGTCCACGTCGGCCAGCAGCGTGTCCAGCGACACCCCCTGCCACCGGGTGCCGAGCTTGGACCATTTGGTGACGCAGTGGATGTCGACGGTCGGAGTCTCGCTGGGCAGCTCCATGAACTGGCGCCAGTCCCAGCTGTACTCCCGGCCGCTCTCGGTCGTGACGGTGAACTCCCAGTCCTCCTTGCCGACCCGCGGCGTAGGACCGGCCGACAGGACGGGGAAGTCCTCCGTCAGGTACTGACCGGGAGGAAGCTCGACGTCCCTCCCACGCCCACGCCCGCGAAAGCCCGGCGAAACGATCCCCATCACAACCCCTTCCCGGCCGGAGGGCATCGACGCGAACGCCATGCC
>NZ_SMKB01000239.1:0-10644 GCF_004348575.1 Actinomadura sp. 7K534 | reverse complement strand
CCGGGGTCCGCCGAGCGCCGTTTCCAACGCCGGGCGAACCCTCGTGAGAGCGCAATGCTCCGGGCTCACGCCGCGCGTCCCGGCGCCGCGCCGGCAGAGGGCCGCCGGGCGGCGGGCGCGCGGGGTGGCAACGATCACAACGGCGGGCACGGCGGGCATCGCCGCCCGGACCGGGCGGCCCGCGGCGCGGGCGAGCGCGGCTGACCGGGCCCAAGTGCGTGACCTGCATGCGCTTCTCCCGGTGTTCTGCTGTCACGCCCCTGCGGCGGGTTCCGCCGTCCGCGCGAGGCACATGTAAGAAAAGTGCATCGGGGGCGCAGTTACGTCAAGAGGTAACTTTACAGAGAGCCAAGCCCTACGTTGCACCGTTTTCAGGCACGTAATCCAGTTCACTTCGATCACGCCTGGAAGGGGCGGGAATCGGCATCCGGGGATCGGGCCGCGGCGCCGCGCGGGCACGGCGGGCATCGCCCCTGGGTACGGGCCCGGAGGGGCGGCGTGGCCGGAGCACGGCCGGGTATAGCGGACAATGTACGCTGCCCCAGCCCGTCCGGAACCGTGATTGGTGTGTAGTACAGCCGTGCACCTGCTGAACGGTGAGCGTTCCGCTCACGACCTCACCTACAACGACGTCTTCATGGTCCCCAGCCGCTCCTCGGTCGGGTCGCGCCTGGAGGTCGACCTGGTGACCACGGACGGCAGCGGGACGACCGTGCCTCTCGTGGTCGCCAACATGACCGCCGTCTCCGGGCGCCGCATGGCCGAGACGGTCGCCCGGCGCGGCGGCATCGCCGTGCTCCCCCAGGACATCCCGGCCGAGGTCGTCGCCGAGGTCATCGGCTGGGTCAAGGGACGCGACCTCGTCGTGGACACCCCGATCCGGCTGGCCCCGTCCAGCACGGCCGGGGACGCGCTCGCGCTGCTGCCGAAGCGCGCGCACGGCGCGGTGATCGTGGTCGAGGACGACCGGCCGGTGGGCGTCGTCACCGAGGCCGACTGCCAGGGCGTCGACCGGTTCGCGCAGCTGCGCGACATCATGTCCCGCGACCTGGTCACGCTGCCGGCCGGCGTGGACCCGCGCGAGGCGTTCGACCGGCTGCACGAGCGCGGCCACCGGCTCGCCCCCGTCGTCGACGGCGGCGGGCGCCTCGCGGGCATCCTGACCCGTACCGGCGCGCTGCGCGCCACGCTGTACAAGCCCGCCGTGGACGGCGCCGGCCGGCTGCGCATCGCCGCGGCGGTGGGGGTGAACGGCGACGTCGCGGGGAAGGCGAAGGCGCTGCTGGAGGCGGGCGCCGACCTGCTCGTCGTGGACACCGCGCACGGCCACCAGGACAAGATGATCAGCGCGCTCGCCGCCGTCCGGGGGCTGGACCCCGGCGTCCCGGTGGCGGCCGGGAACGTGGTGACGACCGAGGGCACCCGCGACCTGATCGAGGCCGGCGCCGACATCGTCAAGGTCGGGGTGGGCCCCGGCGCGATGTGCACGACCCGGATGATGACGGGGGTCGGCCGGCCGCAGTTCTCCGCCGTCCTGGAGTGCGCCGCCGAGGCCCGCCGCCTGGGCCGGCACGTGTGGGCGGACGGCGGCGTCCGGCACCCCCGCGACGTGGCGCTGGCGCTGGCGGCCGGGGCCGCGAACGTGATGGTCGGCTCCTGGTTCGCCGGCACCTACGAGTCGCCCGGCGACCTGCAGCGCGCCGCCGACGGGCGGCTGTACAAGGAGAGCTTCGGGATGGCGTCCGCGCGGGCCGTGCGGCTGCGCACCGCCGACGACTCCCCGTTCGACCGCGCCCGCAAGGCGCTGTTCGAGGAGGGCATCTCCACGTCCCGGATGTTCCTCGACCCGAAGCGCCCCGGCGTGGAGGACCTGATCGACTCGATCGTGGCGGGGCTGCGCAGCTCGTGCACCTACGCGGGCGCCCGCACGCTGGAGGAGTTCCACGAGCGGGCGACCGTCGGGATCCAGAGCTCGTCCGGCTACGCCGAGGGAATGCCGCTGTCCACCAGCTGGTAAAACCTCTCGGTCCGCCGCCCGCCGCGCGCACCCGCGCCAGCGGGCGGGCGGCGGCGGGGTGCGGCGCGGCCGGCCCAAGATCCGGGGGTCGGGCTGCCAACTGATCACCGGATTGCATATCCTGGGCGCGGCTGTGCCTGAGGTCACACGCGCTCGCACGCGGACGGCTCCCAAAAGCAACTTTTGACCGGTCCCGCGCGTCCATAGGGTGAACCAGGCTTAATTCACCGTGGGTGGGAATCGGAGCGTACATGGGTCGGTCGGCGAGTCGGCGCGCCGGGGAAGGGGACGGGGATCGCTCCTCCGGCGGTGCCGTGGGCCTCCCCCGCGCGCTCGCGCTGACCCTCGCGTCCGCCCTGGTCTGGGGCGTCGCCCACCTCGTCACCGGCCGCCGGGTCGCCGGGAGCCTGCTGCTCGCGCTGTACGTCGCGCTCGTCGCCGCGGTGGGGGCTGCAGGCACCGTCTACCGCTCGGACCTGCTGCAGCTCGCCGTCCGCCCGGAGGTCGTGGAGCGGCTCTCGGTCGGGCTGCTGGCGCTCGGCGTGGTGTGGGTCTTCATCGTGATCCGCTCCTACCAGATCCTGCGTCCGCTGCGGCTGTCGGCGGCGGCCCGCACGCTGGGCGCCGCGGCCGTCGCCGTGATGTGCTTCGCCGTCGCGGTGCCGGTGGCCTGGTCGGCGCACGGCACCTACGTCTACCGCGACGCGCTGACCAGCATCTTCCGCAGCGGCGGCGGGAACGGCAAGCAGGTCGACGCCGACGACCCGTTCGACGGGCAGGCCCGGGTCAACATCCTGCTGCTCGGCGGCGACGCCGCCGAGGACCGCACCGGCGTGCGCACCGACAGCATGACGGTGGCGAGCGTCGACACCGACACCGGCGACACGGTGCTGCTGAGCCTCCCCCGAAACCTCGAGGGCTTCCAGCTGCCGCCCGGCCCCGCCCGCGACCGGTTCCCCTACGGCTTCACCGGCGACGGGCCGCAGACGCCGGGCCTGCTGAACGAGGTGTTCCAGTACGCCGAGGAGCACCCCGACGTGGTGCCGGGCGTCCCGAAGAACGAGCGCGGCCCCGAGCTGCTGAAGGCCACGATCGCCGGCATCCTCGGCCTCCGGGTCGACTACTACATCCTGGTCGACATGTTCGGCTTCGCCGACATCATCGACGCCATGGGCGGCGTCAAGATCAACATAGAGCAGCCCATCCCGTACGGGCTGGAGGGCGCCGTGCTGGAGCCCGGCTACCGGACGCTCAGCGGCAAGGAGGCGCTCTGGTACGGCCGGTCCCGGACCAACAGCAGCGACTACGTGCGGATGGGCCGGCAGAAGTGCCTGCTGGCCGCGATCGCCGAGCAGGCCGACCCGCAGACCGTCCTGACCAGCTTCGACAAGCTCGCCGCGGCCGCCAAGCGGACCCTGTCCACCGACATCCCGCAGGAGCTGCTGCCCGCGCTGATGAAGCTGTCGGAGGGCGTGAAGGGCGGCGCGCAGATCAACAGCCTGCAGTTCGTGCCCCCGCTGATCTACACCGGCAGCCCCGACTTCGACCTCATCCGCAAGCTGGCGGCCGAGGCGGTCAACACCGATCCCCGCCAGGTCAGCGGCGATCCGGACGGTGATCGGGGCGACGGCTCGCCGAACGCGGCGGCGAGCACCGCTCCGCCCGAGACCGGCGGCTCGCCGAGCGGCACCCCGACGACGTCGAAGCCGCCGAGCAAGCCGGTGTCGCTGGACGCCAGCTGCCCGTGATCCTCCGCCCCGCCGCGGTCCCGGCACGGGCCCGGAGGGGGGATCATGGAAGGAGACCGATTCCTCTAGGTCCTCGAAGGGCGGGTGCGGGTGCCTCGGATCCATGGCTGCGACGTCTACCGCGTGGCGATGCCGCGCGGGCGGCGGCCGGAGAGCGTGCTCGTCCGCCTCGCCGGCGGTGACGCGGTGGGGTGGGGCGAGATGGCCGTCCCCGGCGGCTCCGGCGATCCGGGCCGCGGCTGGGCCGACATCGAGGAGCGCATGGCGCCCGCGGTGGTCGGGCTGGAGTGGGACCGCCCCGAGGACGTGTCCGCCGCCGCGGACTTCGGCGCCCGGGAGGCGGCCGCCGCGATCGACACCGCCTGCTGGGACCTGTGGTGCCGGACGCGTGGCCTGCCGCTCGCGCACGCGCTCGGCGGGACCCGCACGTCCATCGTGACCGGTTCGCGGATCTCGCCCGAGCCGGCGCTGGACACGGTCGCGGCCCGGGTCAACCGCGCCGTTGGAGCGGGCCACACCCGCGTGACCCTGGACATACGGCCCGGCTGGGACATCGAGCCGGTCCGCACGATCAGGCAGGCGTACCCGGCGCTCGCGCTCGTCGCGGACGCGGGCCACGCCTACACCGAGTCGCCGGAGCACATGGCCGTCCTGGAGGGGCTGGACGCCTACGGCCTGGCGGCGATCGAGCGCCCGTTCCCCGCCGGCGACCTCGCCGCGCACGCCCGGCTCCAGTTGCGGGTCGGCACCGCCGTCGCCCCGGCCGTCGGCGACCTGGAGACCCTCGACGCGGCCCTGAGGCTGGACGCGGGCCGCGCGCTGCACCTGCGGCTCGACCGGCTCGGCGGGCTGACCGCGGCCCGCAGCGCCCACGACCTGGCGTACGCGGCCGGCTGGGACGTGTGGTGCAGCGGCTGCGGCGCGTTCGGCATCGGCCAGGCCGCGGCGGTGGCGCTGGCGGCGCTGCCGGGCTGCACGCTGCCGAGCGACGTGACCGACCCCGCGGGCGGGCCGGTGTTCGTGACGCCGCCCGTCCGGTCGTCCGGCGGCGTGGTCGGCGTCCCCCTCACGCAGCCGGGCCTCGGCCACGAGGTCGACGAGGAGCGCATCGAGCGGCTGGCGACCCGCCGGCTGCGGCTGTCGGCATGACCGCCGCCCCGGTCTGGGTGGTGGCCGGGCCGCCCGGGTCCGGCAAGAGCACGGTGTCCGACCTGCTGCTGGCGCGGCTGCGCCCCGTCCCGGCGCTGCTCGACAAGGACACCATGTACGGGCCGTTCGTGGAGGCCGTGCTGGCGGCGTCCGGCCGCGACCCGGGCGAGCGGGAGGGCCCCTGGTACGACGCGCACGTCAAGCCGCACGAGTACGCGGGGATGACGGCGACGGCCCGGGAGGTCCGCTCCCACGGCTGCCCGGTGCTGCTCAGCGGCCCGTTCACCGGCCAGATCCGGGACGCGGACCGCTGGGCGGAGTGGACCGCCGCGCTGGGCGGCCCGCCCGTGCGGCTGGTGTGGATCCGCACGGACGCCGCGACGCTGCGGCACCGCCTGGAGAAGCGCGGGTCGCCGCGCGACACCGGGAAGCTGGCCGGGTTCGGCGCGTTCGTCGCGCGGATGCGGCCGGACGAGCCGCCGCCCGTCCCGCACGCGGCCGTCGACAACCGGCTGGCCGCGCCCGTCCCGCTGGAGGCGCAGCTCGACGCGCTGGCCGCCGCGCCCTGAGTACGAGGGCCGGTCAGTACGACTTGGGCAGGCCCAGGGAGTGCTGCGCGACGAAGTTGAGGATCATTTCGCGGCTGACCGGGGCGATGCGCATGAGGCGGACCACCCCGGCGAGCATCCCGACGCCGTACTCGGTCGTGAGGCCGTTGCCGCCGTGGGTCTGGATCGCCTGGTCGACGCAGTGGATCGCGGCCTCGGCGGCGGCGTACTTGGCCATGTTCGCGGCCTCGCCTGCGCCGGCGTCGTCGCCCCCGTCGTACAGCGAGGCGGCCTTCTGCCCCATCAGCCGCGCCAGCTCCAGCTCGATCTTCGCGGCGGCGAGCGGGTGCGCGAGGCCCTGGTGGGCGCCGATGGGCGTCTTGAAGACCTGCCGGTCCTTCGCGTACGCGGTGGCCTTGCCGAGGGCCAGGCGGCCGATTCCGGCGCCCATGGCCGCCGCCATGATCCGCTCGGGGTTGAGGCCCGCGAACAGCTGCAGCAGGCCGCCGTCCTCGTCGCCGACGAGCGCGTCGTAGGGCAGCCGGACGTCGTCGAGGTGGCAGATGAACTGCTTCTCCGGCGACACGATCTCCATGCCGATCGGCGTCCAGCCGAACCCGTCCGCGCCGGTCGGCACGATGAACAGGGAGGGGCGCAGGTTGCCCTTCTGGTCCTCGGTGCGGCTTACGAACATGACGGCGTCCGCCTCGTCCACGCCGGAGATGAACGTCTTCTGCCCGTTCAGGACCCAGCCGTCACCGTCCCGGCGCGCGGTGGTGGTGATGCGGTGCGCGTTGGAGCCCGCGTCGGGCTCGGTGATCGCGAACGCCATCTTCACCGAGCCGTCCGCGAACCGCGGGAGCCAGTGCCGCCGCTGGTCCTCGGTGCCGGAGCGCGCGATGATCGTGGCGCAGATCGCCGGGGAGACGACCATGAGCAGCAGGGGGCAGCCCGCCGCGGCCAGTTCCTCGCACACCGCGGCGAGGTCGCCGATGCCGCCGCCTCCGCCGCCGTACTCCTCGGGGACGTTCACGCCGAGGTAGCCGAGGCGCCCGGCCTCGTCCCACAGCTCGTCGGTCTTCTCACCCGCGCGGGCCTTCTCCACGTAGTAGGAGGCGCCGTACTTGGCGCCCAGCTCTGCGACCGCGGCGCGCAGCGCCTGCCGCTCCTCGGTCTCGACGAAGCTCATCCGGTGGTCCCTTCGGTGTCGGCGAGGACGGCGAGGACGGCGCCGGACTCCACCTGCCGGCCCGCCGCGACGTTCATTTCCGCGACCGTCCCCGCGGACGGCGCGGCGATGCGGTGCTCCATCTTCATCGCCTCCAGGACGACGAGCGTCTGCCCGGCGGCGACCTGCGCGCCGAGTTCGGTCTCGACGCGCAGCACCGTCCCGGGCATGGGCGCCAGGAGCGATCCGGGGGCGATCCGGCCGCTCGGGTCGGTGAAGCGGGGAACGGCCTGGAACGCCACCGGGCCGAGGCGGGAGTCGACGTACACCGAGTCGCCGGCCGCGGTCACCGCGAACGTCTCGCGCAGCCCCTCGTGCTCCAGTACGACCCGCCCGGGCGCCGCCGAAACCAGCGAGGTGCCGGGGCACAGCTCCGACACCAGCTCGCCGCGGTGCAGGTAGTAGTCGACGGTCACCTGCCCGGACGGGCCCTCGAACGTCCGGCGCCGGGGCTGCGACCGGACGTTGCGCCACCCCGGCGGGAGCCCGCCGAGCACCGGTGCCGCCGCGCGGTCCGCGGCGGCACCGGCCAGCGCGCCGGCCAGCGCGGACAGGCGGACGGCGTCCTCCCCGGCGAGCGGCGCGGCGAGGACGCCGAGGCCGACCCGGTCCAGGTATCCGGTGTCGGTGTCGCCGTCCAGGAACCCCGGCTCCTCCAGGATCCGGACGAGCAGGTCGCGGTTGGTGGCGGGGCCGTGGATGCGGGCGCCGCGCAGGCCGGCCGCCAGCCGGCGGGCCGCGGCCCGCCGGGTGGGCGCCCACGCGATCAGCTTGGCGAGCATGGGGTCGTAGTGCACGCCGATCTCGACCCCGCCCTCGACCCCGCTGTCGAGCCGCAGCCCGTGGGAGGCGGGGACGGCGAACTCGGCGTCGGCGTCCGGCACCTCGAAGGTGTGCAGGGGGCCGCTGCCGGGCCGCCAGTCGCGGGCGGGGTCCTCGGCGTACAGGCGCACCTCGATGGCGTGGCCGCGCGGCTCGGGCGCCGCGTCCGGCAGCGGAGCTCCCTCGGCGATCTCGAGCTGCAGCCGGACGAGGTCGACGCCGTACACGCACTCGGTGACGGGGTGCTCGACCTGGAGGCGGGTGTTGACCTCCAGGAAGAAGAAGCGTCCGTCCGGGGCGAGCATGAACTCGACCGTGCCGGCGCCCGTGTACCCGATGGCGCGGGCGGCGTTCGCCGCCGCCTCGCACAGGGCGGCGCGCAGCTCCGGGCCGACCGCCGGGGACGGCGCCTCCTCGACGATCTTCTGGTGGCGGCGCTGGATCGAGCATTCGCGCTCGCCGAGCGTCCAGACGCGGCCGCGGGCGTCCGCGACGACCTGGACCTCGATGTGGCGGGCGTTCTCCAGGAGCGGCTCGCAGAACACGGTGGGGTCGCCGAACGCCGACTCGGCCTCGCGGCGGGCCCCGGCGACCGCGCCGGGCAGCTCGTCCGGCGTCCGGACGATCCGCATGCCGCGCCCGCCGCCGCCCGCGGACGCCTTCACCAGCAGGGGGAAGTCCGCGCCGGTCACGCGGGCGGGGTCCAGCTCGGGCAGCACCGGGACGTCCGCGGCCGCCATCAGCTTCTTCGCCTCGATCTTGGAGCCCATCGCGGCGATCGCCTCGGGCGGCGGGCCGATCCAGGTCAGGCCCGCGCCGATCACCGCTCGCGCGAATTCGGCGTTCTCCGACAGGAAGCCGTAGCCGGGGTGGACGGCGTCGGCCCCGGCGGCGCGGGCCACGTCGAGGAGCCGCCCGGCCGACAGGTACGTCTCCGCCGGGGTCGCCCCGGGGAGCCGTCCCGCGACGTCCGCCTCCCGGACGTGCGGCGCGTCCGTGTCCGGGTCGGAGTGGACGGCGACCGTCCCGATGCCGAGGCCCCGGCAGGCCCGCATGACCCGGCGGGCGATCTCCCCGCGGTTGGCGACAAGCACTCTGCTGATCATCGGGCTCACATCCGGAAGACGCCGAAGCCGTCGGCTCCGCGTACGGGCGCGTTGTGGACGGCGGACAGGCACAGGCCGAGGACGGTGCGGGTGTCGCGCGGGTCGATCACGCCGTCGTCGTAGAGGCGCCCGGACAGGAAGAACGGCAGCGACTCCGCCTCGATCTGGCTCTCGACCATCTCCCGCATCGCGCGGTCCTGGTCCTCGTCGTAGACCTGCCCGCGCGCCTCGGCCGCCTGCCGCGCCACGATCGACAGGACCCCGGCGAGCTGCTGCGGGCCCATCACCGCGGACTTCGCGCTCGGCCACGTGAACAGGAACCGGGGGTCGTAGGCACGGCCGCACATGCCGTAGTTGCCCGCTCCGTACGAGGCCCCCATCACGACCGTCAGGTGCGGGACCCGGCTGTTCGCCACCGCGTTGATCATCAGGGCGCCGTGCTTGATGATCCCGGCCTGCTCGTACTCCCTGCCGACCATGTAGCCGGTCGTGTTGTGCAGGAACAGCAGCGGCGTGTCGCTCTGGTTGGCGAGCTGGATGAACTGCGCCGCCTTCTGCGCCTCCTCGCTGAACAGGACGCCCTGCGCGTTGGCGAGGACCCCGACCGGGTAGCCGTGGACGCGGGTCCAGCCGGTGACCAGGCTCGTCCCGTACAGCGGCTTGAACTCCTCGAACCGGGAGCCGTCCGCGACCCGGGCGATGACCTCGCGCGGGTCGAACGGGATCTTCAGGTCCTCGGGGACGATGCCGGCCAGCTCGTCCGCGTCGTACAGCGGTTCCTCCACCGGGCCCGGCGCGGGGCCGAGCTTGCGGTGGCCGAGGTTCCGGACGATCTCGCGGCCGAGGCGCAGCGCGTCCGCCTCGTCGGCCGCCATGTAGTCGGCGAGCCCGGAGGAGCGCGCGTGC
Organism: Actinomadura sp. 7K534; assembly: GCF_004348575.1. Taxonomy (NCBI): domain Bacteria; kingdom Bacillati; phylum Actinomycetota; class Actinomycetes; order Streptosporangiales; family Thermomonosporaceae; genus Actinomadura; species Actinomadura sp. 7K534. The sequence goes on along the minus strand of NZ_SMKB01000239.1, from coordinate 1,120 downwards.
ATCTCCGCGCCGCCGAGCTCCTCGTCGCCGGCCTCCTCCCCCGTCGCCATCTTCACCAGCGGCGGGCCGCCGAGGAACACCTTCGCGCGCTCCTTGACCATGACGACGTAGTCGCACATGCCCGGGACGTACGCGCCGCCCGCGGTGGAGTTGCCGAACACCAGCGCGATCGTGGGGATGCCCGCCGCGGACAGCCGGGTCAGGTCGCGGAACATCCGGCCGCCGGGGATGAAGATCTCCTTCTGCGTCGGCAGGTCCGCGCCGCCCGACTCGACCAGGTTGATCACGGGGAGGCGGTTCTCCAGCGCGATGTCGGACGCCCGGAAGCTCTTCTTCACCGACCACGGGTTGCTGGCCCCGCCCCGCACCGTCGGGTCGTTCGCCACGATCACGCACTCGACGCCCTCGACGACGCCGATGCCGGTGACGACGCTCGCGCCGACGGGGAAGTCGCTGCCCCACGCGGCGAGGGGGCTCAGCTCCAGGAACGGCGAGTCGGGGTCGATCAGCAGCTCGATGCGCTCCCGCGCGAGCATCTTCCCGCGCCTGCGGTGCCGCTCGACGTACTTCTCGCCGCCGCCCGCGAGGGCCTTGGCGTGCTCGGCGTCCAGCGCCGCCACCTTCTCCAGCATGGCCGCGCGGCGCTCCCGGTACTCGGGGCCGCGCGTGTCGAGCGTGCTCTTCAGCGTCACAGAAGTGCCTCCGGGATGTCGGCGTGGCGGGACCGCAGCCACTCCCCGAGGGCCTTGCCCTGCGGGTCGAACCGCGTCGAGGCCGACACGCCCTCCTGCAGCAGCCCCTCGACGACGAAGTTGACGGCGCGGAGGTTGGGCAGCACGTGGCGATGGACGGTGTGGTCGCGGGTCTCGGGCAGCAGCTCGCGGAACCGCTCGATGGTGAGGAACGGCTCCAGCCAGCGCCATTGCGCGTCCGTCCGCGCCCATACACCGATGTTGGCGTCCCCGCCCTTGTCCCCGCTCCGCGCACCCGCAACCCGTCCGAGCGGCACCCGCCCGGCCTCCTCTTCCGGGCGGCCGGCGGGCGGGTTCTCCACAGGAGGCGATTGTGCCCCCGCAGCGTGACCTGCGCGTTCGACACTGGAAGTGGGCTGGCCCCCCTG
>NZ_SMKB01000238.1:0-10679 GCF_004348575.1 Actinomadura sp. 7K534 | reverse complement strand
CCCCCGCCCAGGACGCGGCAGCAGCGGCCGGCCCCGCCGGAGCCCGCGCCGGAACCGGAGCCGACCGAGGCCCGCTCGGTCGTCCGCACGGCGAAGGAACCGCCGGAGCGCCGCAACCCGCTCGGCAGCACGCTGGTGCTGGTCGTCGTCGCGGTCGTCATCAGCGCGGGCACCGCCATCGCCTTCGCCCGCTGACGACCGCCCCGCACACCCCCAGAATTGGGGCATGACGCTGCCGCGGCTCACCGAGGCCGAAGAACGGATGTGGACGGCCTTCCCGCGAGGTGAATGGGTCGACCTGCGCACCGGCGACCCCGCGCAGGACGACGTCGCCGCCGCCGGGCACTGGGACGACGACCGCGTGGTCCGCGCCGAGGTGATCGCCGCGCTGCTGCTCGGCGCGGTCCCGCCGGACCCGGGCAGGCGCCCCGGCGTCCGGCTGCGCGGCGCCCGGATCGAGGGCCGCCTCGACCTCATCGGCGCCGAGGTCGGCTGCGCGCTGGTGTGCGAGCACTGCCACTTCGACGCACCGGTCCGGCTGGTCGAGGCGACCGCCCGGACGGTGCGGCTGGTGCGCTCGTCGCTGCACAGCGTCAACGCGGCGCGGCTCGGCATGAACGGCATCCTCAACCTGCACCTCAGCACCGTCCGCGCCGGGATCAGGCTCGACCGCGCCAGGGTCAGCGGGGAGATCTCGCTGCGCGGCGCCCGGATCGGGCCGGGCGACCGCGGCGTCGCGGTCGCCGCAGACGGCCTCGTCGTGGACGGCCAGCTGGAGGCCGACGAGGGGTTCCGCGCCGACGGGGCCGTACTGCTGCGCGGCGGCCGCGTCGCGGGACGGCTGTGCCTGGCGGACGCCACGATCACGGGCGCGGACGCGCGCTCGCCGGCCCTGACCCTCGGCCGGACCGCGATCGGCGGGGGGCTGCACGCCACCGCGCTGACCGTCCACGGCCAGACCGCGCTGCGCAACACGCGCGTCGAAGGCGAGGTCCTGCTCGACTCGGCGGCCCTCCGCAACCCCGGCGGGGTGGCGCTGGCCGCGGGCGGTCTCACGGTCGAGGGCCCGTTCCTCGCGGAACGCGGATTCACGGCCGAGGGCGAGGTGCGCATGCCCGGCGCCCAGATCCGCATGTTCCTCTCCCTCGCTGGCGCCTCGCTGTCCGCACCGGACGGCGCTGCGCTGTGGGCGGACGGTGTCACGGTGGGCGACATCGACGCCGCGGACCTGACCGTGGCGGGCGGCCGGGTCAGCCTCGTCGGCGCGCAGGTCGGCAACGACCTCACCCTGACCGGGGCGGACCTGGACGCCAGCGGCGCGCGGCCGGGCGGCGGGAAGATCGCGCTCATCGCCGACAACATCGCCGTCGGCGGCACCTTCGACTGCCGGCGGCTGCGGGCCCGCGGCGAGGTCCGCGCCGTCGTCGGCCGCATCTCCGGCCGCCTCCTGCTGACCGGCGCCCGCCTGGAGAAGCCCGGCGGGCGCACCTGCCTGCGGCTGTCCCGGGCGGAGATCGCCGCCGACCTGTTCTGCACGGACCTGCACGCGACCGGGCGGGTGAAGCTGTCGGGCACCAGGGTCGGCGCCCGGGTGGACCTGGCCGGCGCCCGGCTCGCCGACCCCGGCGGCGTCGCCCTGGACGCCCGCACCCTCCAGGCCGGCGAGCTGATCCTCCGACCGTCCGAACCGGTCCAGGGCGAGGTCGTCCTGGCGCACGCCCGCGTCGGCGTCCTCCGGGACGACCCGCGGACCTGGGCGCGGGCGCTGTCGCTTGACGGTCTGGCCTACGAGAGCCTGGAGCCGCGCCTGCCCGCCCGCGAGCGGCTGCGCTGGCTGGCGCTCGACCCGGCCGGCCACCACCCCCAGCCGTACGAGCGGCTGGCCGCCCACTACACCGCCATGGGGGAGCCCGGCGAGGCGCGGCGCGTCCTGCTGGCCAAGGAGCGCCTCGCCCACCGCGCCGGGACCCCCGCCGGGCGGGTCTGGGGCCTGCTGCAGGAGGCCACGGTCGCCTACGGCTACCAGCCCTGGCGCGCCGTCCTGTGGCTGGCCCTGCTGGTGACCGCGGGCGGCCTGGTTTACGGGACGCACCCGCCCCGGCCGCTCAAGGCGGACGAGGCCCCGCACTTCAACCCCGTCGTCTACACCCTCGACCTGCTGCTGCCCCTGGTCGACCTGGGGCAGCAGCGCGCCTTCAACCCCGCCGGCGGGTACCAGTGGTTCTCGTACGCGCTGGTCGCCGCGGGCTGGATCCTGGTGACGGTGATCGCCGCGGCCGTGGCCCGCGTCCTGTCCCGCCGCTGACGGGCACCGGCCACGGCCGGGCGGAGCACCTGTGCCGGGCCCTACAGGCCGGGGATCTGGTGGTTGCGGAAGGCGTCCACGAAGTAGGTGTGGTCGTCGCGGACGATCTCGGCGTACCGGGTGCCGAACGCGACCATCGCCTCGACGAACGCGGACTCGTCGTCGCCGATCACCGCGTTGATGGCGTCCTCGACCTGGAAGCCGACGAGCGTGTGGTCGGAGTCGCTGTCGGAGACGCAGTGCACCTTTGCGGTGGCGCGGCCGAGGTCGTCCAGGACCGACAGCATGTCCTCCGGCTCGGTGAGGCCGCCCCAGTCCAGGTCCTCCTCGTAGGGCGACAGCTCCTGGACGACGTAGCCGACGCCGCCGATCCGGGTGTGGCCGAGCCACGGGTCGGCGTTGGCCTGCAGCGCGCGGCGGGACACCGCCGTGCGGTGCCCGTGGTGCTGGAAGTACTCGCGGATGCGCGCGTCGTCGACGACGCGGCTCGGGGCGGCGACGTTGCCTTGCTTCATCGACAGGACGACGTCGTTCTCCAGCGCCTGGGTGTTGCCCTCCACCAGGATGTTGTAGGCCGACAGCCCCGCGGACCCGATGCCGAAGCCGGACGCGCCGACGATGTCCTTGATCTGGTAGGTCAGGCTGCCGAAGCGCTTGTCGTCCGGGATCGTCGCCAGGTACTCGGCGTAGGCGGCCTCGACCTCGGCGCGCTCGGCGTCGTCGAGGCGGCGCACGCCGGGGCGGTCGCGGAACCGGCGCTCGGCCCCCGCCACCTCGGTCATGCCCTCCAGCAGCCCGATGCGGGTGCCGCCCATCGCGGCGACCAGCACGTCGCGCACGTACCCGTCGGTGGTGTCGAGGGTCAGCGCGAACTTCTCGTCGCCGTCGTGGGCGGCGAACCGGCGGACCTGGTCGACGTAGGCGCGCACGTAGGTCTCGATCAGCCGGCGGATGTCGTCGTCGGAGATCGCCTTCTGCCACGCCAGCAGCGCCAGGCTCGCCACGAACCGCTTGACGTCCCAGGTGAAGTGCCCGACGTACGCCTCGTCGTAGTCGTTGACGTCGAAGACGAACACGCCGTCGTCGTTCATGTAGGTGCCGAAGTTCTGCGCGTGCAGGTCGCCCTGGATCCACACGCGGGACGTGCGCTCGTCGGCCCACGGGTCGTCGTCGTGGACGATGTCGGCGTAGAACAGGCAGGCGCTGCCGCGGTAGAACGCGAACGGGTCGGAGGCCATCTTGCGGAAGCGGCGGCGGAACTCGGCCGGGCTGCGCTCCATCAGGTCCGAGAACGCGTCGACGAGGACGTCGACGATCTGCGCCTGACGCTCCTTCGGGTCCCGCCCGCGCAGTTCCTCGGTGATGCTCGCCATGCTCGACTCTCCTCGATGGTCGGGTGCTCCCCCGCCGCTGCCGGGGCTTTCCCGGATCATTGTGCCGAATCGCCCGCGGTCCGGGCGGTGAACAGCGCGCGAACGGCCGGCTCGGAGCGCACCAGGTCCAGCGCGGTCTCGGCGTGCGCGGGGACGTAGCCGTTGCCGATGAGCATCGTGACGTCGGCGGCGAGGCCCTCCGCGCCGAGCGCGGCGGCCGGGAACGACGTCGCCATCGAGAAGAACACGACGGTGCCGCCGGGCGCGGTCGCCAGGATCGCGCCGTGCTCGCAGCCCGGCACGTCCACGCAGACGACGGTGACGTCCGCGGGTCCGCCGTTCGCGCGCTGGATCGCCGCGGCGACGGCGACCGGGTCGCGGGCGTCGGCCCGCACGACGGCGTCGGCGAGGCCCGAGGCGGCCAGCCGCTTCTCCTCCTCGGCGGTCGGCACCAGCCCGATCACGCGGGACGCGCCCGCGCGCCGCGCGGCGGCCAGCGACAGCGAGCCGCTCTTGCCCGCCGCGCCGAGCACCGCCACCACCGGTGCGCCCTCCTGCGACGCAACGACGCGGTGGGTGAGGGCCGGGGCGCCGCACACGTCCATGACGGCGAGGGCCAGCGGGACCGGGAGGTCGGCGGGCAGGACCGCGGCGATGGACCGGGCGAACAGGATCGCGTGCCCCTGGGCGGGCACCTGCTCGGACAGGCCGTCCCAGTCGGCCAGCCCGTCGGTGATGGCCAGCGGCGTCAGGGTCAGCGACACGAGGGTGGCGACGCGGTCGCCGGGCCGCAGCCCCAGCGGAGACTCCGGGCCCGCCTCCTCGACGACGCCGACGAGCATGCCGCCCGACCCGGTGACGGGGTTGTGCATCTTGCCGCGCTCGGCGACGATCCGCAGCACCTCGGCCCTGATCGCGCCGGGGTCGCCGCCGTGGGCGGTGTGCAGCTGCCGGTAGGACGCGGCGTCCAGGTTGAGCCGCTCGACGCCGATGCGGACCTCGTCGTCCCGGATCCGCGGGTCCGGGTCCAGCCGGTCCGCCGCCTGCGGCAGCACGCCCGCGGGCTCCAGCACCCGGTGCAGCCCCACCGCCGTGCCCGTTCCGCCGTCCCTCATCGCCGTCCCGCCTCCCTGAAGACACCGGATTTTGTACAAGATGTATCGGGTACAACTGGTTTCATCGAAAGTCTTCCCGTAACGTCGGCGACCTACAAGAGTTTTATGCGATCACGAGGCGAGGAGGCGGTCAACGATGACCACTGCCCTGCATCCGGACCGGGACACCGCCCGGTCCGCGGAGACCGCGCGCCAGCCGTACGCCTACCGGCGCCGGCCCCTGGAGGAGCCGGACTGGCGCCGCTTCCCCGGCTGGCGTGACGTCACGCGGGAGGAGTGGGAGTCGGCGCAGTGGCAGCGCGCCAACTGCGTGAAGAACCTGCGGCAGCTCCGCCGGGTCATGGGCGATCTGCTGGACGAGTCCTTCTACGCCGACCTGGAGCGGGACCAGGCCGAGCGCGCGACGATGTCGATGCTGCTGCCGCCGCAGATGCTCAACACGATGGACTGCTCGTCCACCGGCGCGTTCCACGCCGATCCGGTGCGGCGCTACATGCTCCCGGTGTTCAGCGACCGGCGCACCGACTGGCCGTCCCACCCGCACGCCAGCCGCGACTCGCTGCACGAGGCCGAGATGTGGGCGGTCGAGGGGCTCACCCACCGCTACCCCACCAAGGTCCTCGCCGAGATCCTGCCGACCTGCCCGCAGTACTGCGGGCACTGCACCCGCATGGACCTGGTCGGCAACTCCACCCCGAGCGTCGACAAGCACAAGTTCACGATCAAGCCGCCGGACCGCCTCGGCGCCATGCTCGACTACCTGCGCCGCACGCCCGGCGTCCGCGACGTGGTCGTCTCCGGCGGCGACGTCGCCAACATGCCGTGGGCGCGGCTGGAGTCGTTCGTCGGCTCCCTGCTGGACATCGACAACATCCGCGACATCCGGCTGGCCAGCAAGGCCCTCATGGGCCTGCCCCAGCACTGGCTGCAGGACGACGTCCGCGCCGGCATGGAGCGCCTGGCCGCCAAGGCGCGCGAGCGCGGCGTCCAGATCGCGATCCACACCCACGTCAACGCCGCCCAGTCGGTGACGCCGCTGGTGGCCCGGGCCGCCCGCGCCATGCTCGACACCGGCATCCGCGACGTCCGCAACCAGGGCGTGCTGCTGCGCGGCGTCAACGACACCCCCGAGGCGCTCCTCGACCTGTCGTTCGCGCTCCTCGACGAGGCCGAGATCGTGCCGTACTACCTGTACATGTGCGACATGATCCCCTACAGCGAGCACTGGCGGCTCGCGGTGTGGGAGGCGCAGGAGCTGCAGCACGCCATCATGGGCTACCTTCCCGGCTTCGCCACGCCGCGGATCGTGTGCGACGTCCCGTACGTCGGCAAGCGCTGGGTGCACCAGCTCGCCGGGTACGACCGCGAGCGCGGGATCTCCTACTGGACGAAGAACTACCGCACCGCGCTGGAGATGTCCGACCCCGACGCGCTGGACAGGCGGTACGAGTACCACGACCCGATCTACACCCTGCCGGAGCGGGGCCGCGAGTGGTGGCGGGAGCAGCTGGAGGCCGCCTGACTCCGGCGGGCGCCCGGCCCGGCGCCTTTACATTGTAGATCAATAACCGGCGGACTATCCTCGGGCACGTGACCACAGCCCCGACCTCCCGGTTCCCGGCCGGCGCCGCCGTCACGGCGGCCGCGCTGGAGGACGACCCGCACCCGCACCTGGCGCGGCTGCGGGCGCGCGAGCCGGTGTCCTGGCTCCCCGCGCTCGACGGCTGGCTGGTCACCTCCCGGGAGCCGGCGCTGCGGGTGATGCGCGACGCGGACGCCTTCACGGTGGACGACCCGCGCTTCTCCACCGCGCAGGTCGTCGGCCCGAGCATGCTGTCGCTGGACGGCCCGGCCCACACCCGGCACCGCGACCCGTTCGCGCGCCCCTTCCGGCCGGCCGCGACCCGCGAGCGGTTCACCGCGTTCACCGAGGCCGAGGCCGCCCGACTCGTCGGCGGCCTGGCGCCCGCGGGCCGGGCCGAGCTGCGCGGCGAGCTGGCCGGGCCGCTGGCCGTCGCCGTCGTCACCGAGGCGCTCGGCCTGGCCGGGGTCGACGCGGCCACCGTCCGGTCCTGGTACGGGGCGTTCGTGGAGGCCGTCTCCGCCATCACCGCGGGCGGCGCCGCGCCCGCCGGCGCCGCCGAGGCGCACCGGCTGCTCCGCTCCGCCGTCGCCGACGCCGTCGCCGCCTCCCGCCCGGGGTCGCTGCTCGCCGCCGCCGCGCGCGACGAGACCGGCCTGACCACCGACGAGGTCGTCGCCAACGCGGCGGTCCTGATGTTCGGCGGCATCGACACCACCGAGGGCATGATCGCCAACGCCGCGCTGCACCTGCTCGGCCACCCGGACCAGCTGCGGCTCGTCCTGGCCGACCGGGACCTGCTGCCCGCCGCGATCGAGGAGTCGCTGCGGCTGGAGCCGTCCGCCTCGGTCGTGGACCGGTACGCAACCCGCGACACCGCCCTCGGCGGGGCGCCGGTGCGCGCGGGCGACCTGGTCCGCGTGTCGATCGCCGCCGCCAACCGCGACCCGGCCGTGTTCCCCGACCCGGACCGCTACGACGTGCGGCGGGAGAACGCCGCCGAGCACCTGGCGTTCGCGCGCGGCCCGCACTTCTGCTTCGGGTCCCACCTGGCCCGGCTGGAGGCCCGGGCGGCGCTCACCGCGCTGCTGGACCGGCTTCCCGGGCTGCGGCTCGACCCGTCCCGCCCGGCGCGCCCGCGGGGGCTGGTGTTCCGCAGGCCGCCGCGGCTGGACGTCTGCTGGGAGACCTGACGGCCGGTTCCGGTCTGCGCAAAATATGCCGCTGACCTCGCCTTTATGGGAGCATCCCTCAATGGACGTCGAACGCCGAGTCGTACTCCGCTTCGCCGAGGAGAGCCGGGAAGCCGAGACGCACACCAACCTGTCCGCCGTGCGCCAGGACGGCCGCTGCCTGTGGGTCGCGGGCGACGAGACGGCCACCGTCGAGCGGCTCACCGCCGTCCACGACGCGGACGGGCGCGTCACCGCCTACGCGGACCAGCGGACCGTGGCGCTCGCCGACCTCGTCCCGCTGCCCGCGGGCCCCGGCGAGGAGGCCGACATCGAGGGGCTGGCGCGCGGCAACGGCTGGCTCTGGGCGATCGGCTCGCACAGCCTCAAGCGCAAGCGGATCAAGCCGGAGCACAGCGGCGCCAAGTCCCGCCGGCGGCTCGCCAAGGTCGTGCGCGAGGACAACCGCTTCATCCTGGCGCGGCTCCCCCTGGTCACCGGCGGCGACGGGCTGCCCGAGCCCGTCCGCGAGGACGGGGACCGCACGGCGGCCGTGCTCGGGCTGAACAAGGACTCCATCACCGACCTGCTGGAGGACGACCCGCACCTGGCGCCGTTCCTGGCGATCCCGAGCAAGGACAACGGCATCGACATCGAGGGGGTCGCCGCCCACGGCGACCGCCTCTACGTCGGCCTGCGCGGGCCGGTGCTGCGGGGCTGGGCCGTCCTGATCGAGATCCGCCCCGACACCGACCCCGGGGACCCGAGCCGGCTGCGGCTGCTGCCGCTCTCCGACGACGGCGCGCTCTACCACACCCACTTCATGGACCTGGGCGGCCTCGGCATCCGGGACCTGTGCCCGCACGGCGACGACCTGCTCGTCCTCACCGGGCCCAGCATGGACCTCGACGGGCCGGTGCGCGTCGTGCGCTGGCGCGGCGCGGTCACCGCCGACGCTCCGGAGATCGTGACCTCCGCCGACCTGGAGGTGCTGGGCGACCTCCCCTACGGCGACGGCGACGACCACGCCGAGGGGGTCGCCGTCCTGGAGGAGTCGGACGGCTCCGGGCTCCGGCTGCTCGTCGTGTACGACAGCCCGGCCCCCGGGCGGCTGACCGAGGACGGCGGCGTCATCGCGGACGTGGTGCGGATCGGCGGCTGAACCGCGACCCCACCCGAATAAGCGCTCGCTTGCGCCGGTCTGCTTGGATGGGGACGGACACCCCCAGGAAGGCAGAACGAGCATGATCGAGTGGTCCGACGAAGACCTGATGATCCGGGACGCGGTGCGCGGCTGGATCGACGCGGAGGTCCGGCCGAACCTGGACGCGCTGGAGTCGGGCGACCTGCCGCCGTACGACCTGCTCCGCAACCTGTTCAAGACCTTCGGCATGGACGAGATGGCCCGCGCGTCCTTCCGCGCCCGGCAGGAGCGCGGCGAGTCCGGCGGCGACGGAGACGGAGACGGCGAGCGGTCGGGCGGCGGCAACGCGGCGATGTCGATGCTGCCGATCATCGAGCTGTGCAAGGTCGCACCGGGCCTGGTCTCGGCGATGGGCGTCGGCCTCGGCCTCGCCGCCGGGACGATCATGAAGCGCGGCACGCCCGAGCAGCGCGAGCGCTGGGCCCTCGACCTGCTCACCCTCGACAAGGTCGGCGCGTGGGCCATCACCGAGCCCGGCTCCGGCTCCGACGCGTTCGGCGGCATGCAGGCCACGGCCAGGAAGGCCGGCGACGAGTACGTCCTGAACGGCAGCAAGACGTTCATCACCAACGGCCCCTACGCCGACACGATCGTCTTCTACTGCAAACTGGACGACGGGCGGGATCCCCGCGACCGCGAGATCCTCACGTTCGTCCTCGACCGCGGCATGGAGGGGCTGGAGCAGAGCAAGCCGCTGCGCAAGATGGGCCTGCACTCCTCCCCCACCGGCGAGCTGTTCCTCAGCGACGTCCGCGCCGGCGCCGACCGGCTGCTCGTCTCCGGGTCCGGCAGCGGCAAGGACTCCGCCCGGCAGAACTTCGTCACCGAGCGCGCCGGCGTCACCGCCATGGCCCTCGGCGTCATCGAGGAGTGCCTGAAGCTGTCGGTCGAGTACGCCAAGACCCGCGAGCTGTGGGGGCAGCGGATCGGCGACTTCCAGCTCATCCAGCTCAAGCTGGCCAAGATGGAGGTCGCGCGGCTCAACGTCCAGAACCTGGTGTTCCGGCACATCGAGATGCAGCGCGCGGGCCGGACCCCGACCCTCGCCGAGGCGTCGGCGATGAAGCTGTACTCCGCCCAGGCCGCCAGCGAGGTCGCGCAGGAGGCCGTGCAGCTGTTCGGCGGCAACGGCTACATGAGCGAGTACCGCGTCGAGCAGCTCGCCCGCGACGCCAAGTCGTTCCAGATCTACGCCGGCACCGACGAGATCCAGATCACCCACATCGCCCGCGACCTGCTGTCGTCCTGACCGCCCCGCGGGGTGCGCGCGGGGCGCACTCCGCCGCGAACTTTCGCGGGCGGCCCGCCGTCGAACCGGTGGGGGGCGGGTGAGGGCGATCATCCGTCCCCCACCCGAAGTCCTTTCTGGACAAGCCGACGATGGGGACTGGATACTCACAGCTATGGACGGTCAGCCCTCATTCCCGGTGAGAGCGTCCGACATGGAACGGGACCGGGTCCTGCGCGTCCTCAGCGACCGCGTGGCCGAGGGCCGGATGTCGAACGAGACCTTCGAACGGCGTGTCGACCAGGCGCTGCAGGCCCGCAGCAGGGCCGAGCTGGCCGACATCGTGCACGACCTGCCGCCCGCGGGCCGCGTCGTGCGCCGGCTGACCGGCATCATCTCGTCGGTGTCGCAGGTGACCGCGCGGGTCGAGGCGGCCTGGCGGGCGCCGCGGCTGCCGCGGTTCATGCTCCCGCCCGGCGACCTCGGCCGCATCGTCGTGGGCCGCGCGCCCGGCTGCCAGTTCATCCTCCCGGACCTGACCGTCTCGCGGTTCCACGCCGAGATCTACCGCGCCGACGAGGGCTGGATGATCTCCGACCTCGGCTCGATGAACGGCACCCGCGTCAACGGCTGGCGGCTCACCGGCCCCGCCCGCGTCCGCCCCGGCGACGAGGTCGGCTTCGGCAACTCCAGCTTCATC
>NZ_SMKB01000237.1:0-10833 GCF_004348575.1 Actinomadura sp. 7K534 | reverse complement strand
CCCGCCGAGGACGGGGCCGCCGCACCCCCGTCCGGCACCTACCGGCTCCAGCTGCGCGGGACGCCCGAAGAGCACTTCGGCTTCGCGGAGGCCGCCGCGCTCGCCCCCTACCTGGCGTCCCTGGGCGTGTCCCACGTCTACCTGTCGCCGGTGCTGCGGGCCGCTCCCGGCTCCGCGCACGGCTACGACGTGGTCGACCACTCCCGCCTGGCGGACGAGCTGGGCGGTGCCGAGGCGTTCGGCGCCATGGCGGCCCGGTTCCGCGCCCACGGGCTGCGGGTGCTGGCCGACGTCGTCCCGAACCACATGGCGATCCCGGAGCCGCGGGACCTGAACCTGCCGCTCACCGCCGTCCTGGCGGAGGGGCCCGCCTCGCCGTACGCCAGGTGGTTCGACATCGACTGGGAGGCGGGCGGCGGCCGGATCGTCCTGCCCGGCGAGGGCGAGCCCAACTACCGCCGGTTCTTCGACATCTCCGGTTTGATCGGGCTCCGGCAGGAGGACCCCGAGGTCTTCGAGCGCACGCACGCGCTGCTGCTGAACCTGGTCGCGGACGGCCACGTCCACGGCCTGCGCGTCGACCATCCCGACGGGCTCGCCGACCCGCGCGGCTACCTGCGGCGGCTGGCGGAGGCGGCCCCCGGCGCCTGGCTGCTGGTCGAGAAGATCACCGAGGGGGAGGAGCGGCTGCCGCCGGACTGGCCGTGCGCGGGCACCACCGGCTACGACTCGCTCGGCATGGTCGGCGGCCTGTTCGTCGACCCGGCCGGGGAGAAGCCGCTCACCGACCACTACGTGTCGGTCACCGGAGGCCCGGCCGACTTCGCGGAGGTGGAGCACGAGGCCCGCCGCCACGCCGCGACGCACGGCCTGAAACCCGAGATCGACCGGCTCCTGCGCGTTCTCCAGCGGATCGTGGGCGAGCGCCGTCCGGGCCTGGAGCGGGCCCTGGTCGAACTGCTCGTCGCCATGCCCGTCTACCGCGCCTACGTCGTGCCGGGGGAGGACGCGCCCCAGCAGGCCGTGGATGTCCTGAACGAGGCCGCCGGCCGCGCACGAGCGCATTTGCCAGCTGAACTGCACGGCGACCTGGAGACGGTGGTGGACCTCGCCCTCGGACGCGGGGAACGCACCGACGCCGAGTTCATCGTGCGGTTCCAGCAGACCTCGGCTCCGCTGGCGGCCAAGGGCGTCGAGGACACGGCCTTCTACCGGTGGAACCGCATGGCCGCGCTGAACGAGGTCGGCGGCGACCCGGCGCGCTTCTCCGTGAGCCCGGAGGACTTCCACTCGTACTGCATCAGGGTCGCCCGGGACTGGCCGTCCACGATGACGACGCTGTCCACGCACGACACCAAGCGGGAAGAAGACGTCCGCGCCTGGCTGGCGGTCCTGTCGGAGATGCCGACCGAGTGGGCGGAGGCAATGGACCGCTGGCGCCAGTGGGGGCCCGACCGGTCGCCGATGGAACCGGACCTCGAATACCTGTTCTGGCAGACGCTCGTCGGCGCCTGGCCCATCACCATCGGCCGCCTGGAGGAGTTCCTCACCAAGGCGATGCGCGAGGCCAAGACCCGCACCGCGTGGGTCGATGGGGATCCCGCCTATGAGGAGGCCGTCCTCGATCACGCGCGCTCCGTGCTGGCCAACCCCGACCTCGTCACCGACCTGACCGCGTTCGTGGCGAAGCTCGCGCCCTGCGCCCGGGTCAACACGCTCGGGCAGAAGCTCGTCCAGTTGGCGATGCCGGGCGTTCCGGACGTCTACCAGGGCTGCGAGCTGACCGGGCTGGCGCTCGTCGACCCCGACAACCGGCGCCCGGTCGACTACGGGCGGCGCCGCGAGCGGCTCCAGCGGCTCGACACCGGCCGCCCGGCCAAGGACGTCGACGACGAGAAGCTGCTGGTCACCTCGCGGACGCTGCGGCTGCGCAGGGCCCACCCCGAATGGTTCGGGCCGGGCGCCCGGCACGAGCCGATCGCCTCCCGCGGACCCGCCGCCGGGCATGTCGTCGGGTTCGCCCGCGGCGACGCGGTCGCGCTCGCCACCCGGTTGCCGGTGGGGCTGGAGCGCCGCGGCGGCTGGCGCCAGACGACGGTGGACGTCGTCCAGCAGGGCTGGCGGGACGTGCTGACCGGCTGCACGCACATGGGCCCGGTCCTGGACGCCGACCGCGTCTTCGAGCACCTGCCCGTCGCGCTGCTCGTACCCCGGGAGATCGACCGGTGAGCGTTTCATGAGGTTCGAGGTCTGGGCACCGTCCGCCGGCCGTGCGGACCTCGTGGCCGGCGGCGCACGCCACCCCATGGAGCCCCTGGAGGGACGTCCGGGCTGGTGGGGGACAGAAGTCGCGGACGCCGGGCACGGGACCGACTACGCCTTCGCCCTGGACGCCGCGGAAGAGGCACTGCCCGACCCGCGCTCGCCATGGCAGCCGCACGGCGTCCATGGCCCCAGCCGCGCCTACGACCACGACCGTTTCGCGTGGACGGACCAGCACTGGCACGGCCGCCCCCTCGCGGGGAGCGTCCTGTACGAGATGCACGTGGGCACGTTCACGCCCGAGGGGACGTTCGACGCGGCCGCCGAGCGGCTCGACCACCTGGTGGCCCTCGGCATCGACGTGGTGGAACTGCTGCCGGTCGCCGCCTTCCCGGGCCACCAAGGCTGGGGGTACGACGGGGTCCACCTCTGGGCGCCCCACGAACCGTACGGCGGCCCTGACGGGCTGAAGCGCTTCGTGGACGCCGCCCACGCACGCGGCCTGGCCGTGGTCCTGGACGTCGTCTACAACCACCTCGGGCCGGACGGGAACCGCCTCGGCGACTACGGGCCGTACTTCACCAGCGCCCACGCCACGCCATGGGGCGACGCGGTGAATTTCGACCAGGAGGGGTCGGACGAGGTCCGCGCGTTCGTCGTGCAGAACGCGTTGATGTGGTTGCGCGACTACCACTTCGACGGGCTCCGCCTCGACGCCGTCCACGCCATCACCGACCACGGCGCGGTGCACATTCTCGAAGAGCTGTCGCGATCGGTGGCGGGCCTTTCCGCGCACCTTGGACGGCACCTGTTCCTCATCGCCGAATCCGACCTGAACGACCCGCGCCTTGTGACGCCCAGGGAGGCGGGCGGATATGGGCTTGACGCGCAGTGGAGCGACGACTTCCACCACGCCCTGCACGCCGCGCTCACCGGCGAGCGGCAGGGCTATTACTGCGACTTCGGCTCTATGGAGACGCTCAAGAAGGCGCTCACGAAGGTCTTCGTCCACGACGGGACCATGTCGACTTACCGGGGACGGCACCACGGGCGTCCGGTCAACGTCCAGGAGACGCCCGCGCACCGGTTCCTCGGCTTTCTGCAAAACCACGACCAGGTGGGGAATCGCGCCGCGGGCGACCGGATCGGCACCGTCCTGGAATCCTCGGGAATCTCCCCGGCGATGCTCAAGGTCGGCGCTGCGGTGCTCCTGCTCGCACCCTTCACGCCCATGCTCTTCATGGGCGAGGAGTGGGGCGCGTCCACCCCGTGGTGCTACTTCACCGACCACCAGGACCCGGAACTGGCCCGCGCGGTGAGCGAGGGGCGCCGCCGGGAGTTCGCGCGGCACGGCTGGACCGGCGCGGTCCCCGATCCACAGGCTGTGGAAACCTACCGGGCCTCCGTCCTCGACTGGTCGGAGCCCGACCGGCCGCACCACCGCGACCTGCTCGAATGGCACCGGGCGCTGCTCGCGCTGCGCCGGTCGCGGCCCGAGCTGAACGACCCGCGGCTCACCGGGACGGCGGTCGAGTGCGGCGACGGCGAGGCGCGCTGGCTGCTGATGCGGCGCGGCGGGGTGTGCGTCGCGGCGAACTTCGGGACGCTCCCGCTGGTGCTCCCCGTCTCGGTCCCTGTCCCGGTCCCGGCTCCGGCGGCGGCCCGCCCCCGGCTGCTGCTCGCCTCGGATCCGGCAATTCGCCTCGACTTTGACAATTTGGGCGATTCTGTTGAGGCGTCCGCGGTGCTGCCGGGCGGGACCGTGGGCGTGTTCGGGTGACCCCGGGCGCCTCCCGTGCCGGGTGTGTTGAGAAGTGCGTCCAGGTTTCGCCGAAGAAGGTGTATTCGTGGATGTACTACGAGTGGCAAACCGCAGGTCAAGAGCGCGGCGCATGCCGGGCAATGTTCAAGAATGGTCTTACGATCGACCCATGACCTCAGTACTGCTCGCCGAGGACGACACGTCCATCTCCGAGCCTCTCGCCCGCGCGCTGCGGCGCGAGGGGTACACCGTCGAAGTCAGCCCGGACGGCCCGCAGGCCCTGGAGCGGGCGCTCGGCGGTGGTGTGGACCTCATCGTCCTGGACCTCGGCCTCCCGGAACTGGACGGCCTGGAGGTGGCCCGCAGGGTACGGGCCGAGGGGCACGGCGTTCCCATCCTGATCCTGACCGCCCGGGCCGACGAGGTCGACACCGTCGTCGGGCTCGACGCGGGCGCCGACGACTACGTGACCAAGCCGTTCCGGCTGGCCGAGCTGCTCGCCCGGGTGCGCGCGCTGCTGCGCCGGGGCAGCACCGAGACCCCGATCGTCCAGGGGGTGCGGATCGACGCCGAGTCGCGCCGCGCCTGGATGGGCGACCACGAGCTCCAGCTGACCACCAAGGAGTTCGACCTGCTGCGCGTCCTCGTCCGGGACGCGGGCAAGGTCGTGACCCGCGAACAGATCATGCGCGAGGTGTGGGACACCAACTGGTGGGGTTCCACGAAGACGCTCGACATGCACATTTCCTGGCTGCGCCGCAAGCTCGGCGACGACGCCGGCAGCCCCCGCTACATCACGACCGTGCGGGGCGTCGGCTTCCGGTTCGAACGCGGCGACTAGCTCCGCCGCCACGGCCGGGTGAGACCACCCGGGGCCTTCCCGAGAGGCCCCGGGCGCGGTAGCGCACGTCCGTGGCCCCACCCTCGAAGGAGCCCTGATGAGGCGCCGACTCCTGCTGTCGACGCTCGCGGTGGCGGTGGTCGCGATCCTGATGCTCGGCATACCCCTCGCCTACGCCGCACACAAGCTCGTCCACGAGGAGGCCGCCCGGTCCCTGGAACGCGAGGCGTCCGCCATCGCCGACGGCGTCGCCTACAGCCTGGTGGCGCAGCGGCCCCTCACCGGCGAGGTGGTCGCGCGGGAGTACCCGGGGCGGCACATCTCGATCGTCCTGCCGGACGGCCGGACGCTCACCGCCGGGCCGCCGCGGGCCGGTTCCGCGCTCACCGCCACCGCCACCCAGGGCGGTGTCCGGGTGCGCGTGTCGCGGCCGGAGGCCGAGGTCGGCGCCGACGCGCTGCGGCTGATGCTGCTCATCGGCAGCCTCGCCCTGCTCGGCGTCGCCGTCACCGTCGGGCTGGCGATGGTGCAGGCCCGCAAGCTGACGCTGCCGCTGGTCGACCTCGCCGAGACCGCCGACCGGCTCGGCAGCGGCAACGCCCGGCCGCGCCGCCGCCGCTACGGCATCCCGGAGGTCGACCGGGTCGCCGAGGTCCTGGACCGCAGCGCCGTCCGGATCGCCGACCTGCTGGCCAACAGCCGCGAGTTCGCGTCCGACGCCAGCCACCAGCTCCGCACGCCGCTGACCGCGCTGTCCATGCGGCTGGAGGAGATGATCGACGCCGCCGAGTACCCGGACGTCGTCCGGGAGGAGGGCGCCGCGGCCGTCGCGCAGACCGAGCGCCTCGTCGCGGTCGTCGAGCAGCTGCTGTCCCGCGCCCGGCACGACCGGACGGGCGCCGCCGTCGCCTCGCCCATCGACGAGATCATCGCGCAGCAGGCCGAGGAGTGGCGGCCCATCTTCCGCCGGGCCGGCCGGGACGTGCGGGTCATCGGGGAGCGGGACCTCGTCGGCATGACCAACCCGGAGGGCCTCTCCCAGATCATCGCGACGCTGCTCGACAACTCGCTCATGCACGGGGCGGGCACCGTGACCATCCGCACCAGGCCGTACGCGAGCTCGGTGCTGGTCGAGGTCGGCGACGAGGGCGAGGGCATCCCGCCCGAGCTGGAGCCGCGGATCTTCGAGCGGAGCATCAGCGGCGGCCGCGGCACCGGGCTCGGGCTCTACCTGGCCCGGTCCCTGGCCACGGTGGACGGCAACCGGCTGGAGCTGATCCAGGCGCGCCCGGCGGTGTTCGGCGTCCACCTCCGCCAGGTCGCCGAGGTGCGCCTCGCCGAGGAGCGCGTCGTGATGGGCCCTGCCTAGAGCTCCGCGTAGTCCTCGGCGTGGGAGTCGAGCGGGTGGCCGAGGCGCGGGGACGCGGCGGCGTGCCCGTTCGCCCGGTGGATGCCGGGCCCGTCGGAGGCGAGCGCGGGCGGCGCCTCCGGCAGCCCGGACGCGGGGTCGACCGGCGGCGCGCTCGCCGGCAGGAACACCCACTTCTTGTACGACCAGAAGCGGAACAGCGACGCCACCCCGGTGCCGATCACCAGCGAGATGTTGTACGAGAGCGGCCCGGTGAGCCCCAGCACGTAGTGCGTGAAGCCGATGAACAGCTCCGTGATGACCAGGCCGACGCCGTTCAGCGCGAAGAACAGGACGTACTCGCGGCCGAGCCCGGTGCGGTCGCGGTGCCGGAACGTCCAGTAGCGGTTCGCCAGGTACGCGAACGTCGTCGCGACCACCGTCGCGACGCCGTTGGACGTCAGCGGCCCCACGCCCATCCCGCTGTGCAGCCCGTTGCCGATCACGACCGTGATGACGAACGCGATGGCGCCCACGCTGCCGAACTTCGCGAGTTCGCGCACGAGGTGCTCGAACTGCCGATGGAGATTCGCGACCAGGCTCACGAAGGGGAACCGTCCTTCCGGACTTCGGCGGTGCGCCGCGGCCGACGGCGCGGCGGCTACTGCGGAGGCATCACGAGAATAGACGCCCGTCGCCCCGGAGACGTCGGAACGTGAACGTTTCACACTGTCCGTGCGTTCCTTGCCCATTGTCGGGTGGCCCACACACGGTACGACGCCGCGGGCGCGTGATTCGTTCGTCCCGGCCGCCCGGTAGCCTTCTGACGTGACAGAACCACCTCAGCGACCCCCTCGCCGACCACCGCGGCGCCGGGGGGTTCCCGTCGTCGGGATGGCGGGCGGGGGGCAGCTGGCCCGGATGACGCAGCAGGCGGCGATCGGGCTCGGCGTGTCGCTGCGCGTGCTCACCGGGGCGGCGGACGACTCGGCGGCCAAGGTCGTGTCCGGGGTCCAGGTCGGCGACGACCGCGCCCGCGACGACCTCAAGGCGTTCGCCGAGGGCTGCGACGTCGTGACCTTCGACCACGAGCACGTCCCCGGCCCGCACATCCGGGAGCTGGAGGCCGCGGGCAAGGCGTGCCGTCCCGGCTCGGCGGCCCTCGCGCACGCCCAGGACAAGCTCGTCATGCGCGACCGGCTCGGCAAGCTGGGCGTCCCGTGCCCGGCGTACGCGCACGTCCCCCCGTCGGAACCGCTGGAGTTCCTGGACGGGTTCGCCCGCGAGCACGGGTGGCCGGTCGTCCTCAAGGCCACCCGCGGCGGCTACGACGGCAAGGGCGTCTGGCTCGTCGAAGACCTGGACGGCGCCGGCGGCGACCTCGTCCGGCGGCTGCTGGGGGAGGGCGTCGACCTCATGGCCGAGCAGTACGTCCCGTTCAGGCGGGAGCTGGCGGCGCTGGTCGCGCGCTCCCCGTACGGGCAGGGCGCCGCGTACCCGATCGTGGAGACCGTCCAGGAGGGCGGCATCTGCACCGAGGTCGTCTCGCCGGCGCCGGGCCTGCCGGGCGACCTCGCCGCGGAGGCGCAGCGCCTCGCCCTGAGCATCGCCGGGGAGCTCGGCGTCGTCGGCCTCCTCGCGGTCGAGCTGTTCGAGACCGACGAGGGCCTGCTGGTGAACGAGCTGGCGATGCGCCCGCACAACTCGGGGCACTGGACGATCGAGGGCGCCCGGACGTCCCAGTTCGAGCAGCACCTCAGGGCCGTCCTCGACCTGCCCCTCGGCTCGACCGAGCCCACCGCGCGCTACACGGTCATGGCCAACGTGCTCGGCGGGGACGACCCGGACGTCTACTCCCGCTACTTCCACGTGATGGCCCACGACCCGGCCGTCAAGGTGCACATGTACGGCAAGGAGCCGCGGCCCGGCCGCAAGATCGGCCACGTGACCGCGCTCGGCGACGACCTCGCGGACGTCCGCAAACGCGCCCGCCATGCCGCGGATTTCCTGCGGTGGGGGCCCGAGATGAAGGAACGCAGATGAGTGACGAGGCCGAGCCGGTCGTCGGCGTGGTGATGGGCAGCGACTCGGACTGGCCCGTGATGAAGGGCGCCGCCGAGGCGCTCGCGGAGTTCGGCGTCCCCCACGAGGCCGACGTCGTGTCCGCGCACCGGATGCCGCACGACATGATCGCCTACGGGGAGGAGGCGGCGGCCCGCGGCCTCCGTGTGATCATCGCGGGCGCGGGCGGCGCCGCCCACCTGCCGGGCATGCTCGCGTCGGTGACGCCGCTGCCGGTGATCGGCGTGCCCGTCCCGCTGAAGCACCTCGACGGCATGGACTCGCTGCTCTCGATCGTGCAGATGCCCGCCGGGGTCCCGGTCGCCACGGTCGCGGTGGGGGCCGCCCGCAACGCGGGGCTGCTGGCCGTGCGCATCCTGGCCGCGTCCGACGACGGGCTCCGGGCGAAGATGAAGGTCTTCCAGCAGGACCTCTACGGGCAGGCCAAGGCGAAGGGCGCGCGGCTCCGCGAGAGCCTCTGAGCGGCCGCGCGCCGCGGAGGCGCCGTCAGCGCCGCAGGGCCCACTCGACCGCCGGGCAGCGGTTCATGACGACGTCGAGCCCGGCGTCCTTCGCGCGCCGCGCCGCGGCCTCGTCGATCACCTGGAGCGGCAGCCACACCGCCTTCGCGCCCGCCGCGATCGCCTCGTCCACCGCCTCCCCGGCGTGCTCGGCGCGGCGGTAGACGCCGACGACGTCGACCTCGGACGCGTCGGGGACCTCGGCCAGGGACGCGTAGCCCCGCTCGCCGAGCACCTCCCGGGCCGCCGGATGGACGGGGACGATCCGCTTCCCGCGCTGCTGCAGCAGCCGGGCCTGCTCGTAGACCTCGCGCGACGGGTTGTCGCCGAGGCCGACGAACGCCCAGGTCCTGGACTCGTTGAGCAGCCGGCGGATCACGGCCTGGTCGGCGTAGGCATCAGACATGTTCAGGACAACAGCCCGCCCGGCCGGTTGCTTCCGCTCAGGGACGGCCGAGCGCCCGGTAGGTCCAGCCCGCGGCGCGCCACTTCTCGGGATCCAGCGCGTTGCGCCCGTCCACGATGTTGCGCTCGGCGACGACCGCCGCGAGCGAGTCCGGGTCCATGTCCCGGAACTCGGCCCACTCGGTCAGCAGCAGCACGACGTGGGCGCCGCGCGCCGCGGACAGGGCCGACTCGCCGTACTCCAGGTCCGGCTGGGCGCGGCGGGCGTTCCCCATGGCCTGCGGGTCGTACACGGTCACCTCGGCGCCCTGCGCGCGTATGGACGCCGCCACGTCCAGGGCCGGGGAGTCGCGGACGTCGTCGGAGTTCGGCTTGAACGCCGCGCCGAGGACGCCGACCGTCCGCCCGTCGAACGACCCGCCGAGCATCTGCCGGGCCAGGTCCACCATCCGGATCCGCCGCCGGATGTTGATCTCGTCGACCTCGCGCAGGAACGTCAGCGCCTGGTCGGCGCCCAGCTCCCCGGCGCGGGCCATGAACGCGCGGATGTCCTTCGGCAGGCAGCCGCCGCCGAAGCCGAGCCCGGGGCCGAGGAACTTGCCGCCGATCCGGTCGTCGTAGGACAGCGCCTCCGAGAGCTTCGTCACGTCGGCGTGCGCCGCCTCGCAGACCTCCGCCATCGCGTTGATGAAGGAGATCTTGGTGGCGAGGAACGCGTTCGCCGACACCTTGACCAACTCGGAGGTCGCGTAGTCGCAGGTGATGAACGGGGTGCCGTGCGCGATCATCGACCGGTAGATCTCCCGCAGCACCTTCTCCGC
This sequence comes from Actinomadura sp. 7K534, assembly GCF_004348575.1. NCBI lineage: Bacteria > Bacillati > Actinomycetota > Actinomycetes > Streptosporangiales > Thermomonosporaceae > Actinomadura > Actinomadura sp. 7K534. Next base: position 812 of record NZ_SMKB01000237.1, on the reverse strand, counting down.
GTGCTCGGCGGCGCCCTGGTCGGGCGGCAGGCCGACGACGATCCGGTCCGGGTGCAGGGTGTCCTGGACGGCGAAGCCCTCCCGCAGGAACTCGGGGTTCCAGGCGAGGACGGCGTCCCCGCCGACCGGGGCCGTCCGCGCCATCGTCTCGGCCAGCCGCGCCGCGGTCCCGACCGGGACGGTGGACTTGCCGACGACCAGGCACGGCCGCTCCAGCAGCGGCGCGAGCGAGTTGACCGCGTCGTCCACGAAGGCGAGGTCGGCCGCGTACTCACCGGCCTTCTGCGGGGTCCCGACGCACAGGAAGTGCACGTCGCCGAAGTCCGCGGCCTCCTTGTAGGACGACGTGAACCGCAGCCGCCCGCTCTCCAGCCCCCGGCGCAGCACGGGCTCCAGGCCCGGCTCGAAGAACGGCAGGTCGCCGGCCGCGAGCCGGGCGATCCGCTCCTCGTCCACGTCGAGGCCGAGGACCTCGAACCCCAGGTCGGCCATGCAGGCCGCGTGGGTGGCGCCGAGGTACCCCGTTCCGATGACCGTCAGCCGGTAGGACAAGGCCGGCTCCTCTCGCTTCGCTGTCGCCGACTAGCGGCCTCATTCCCAAGGTGCCCGCTGCGGGCTGGTCCGTGCACCGACCGCGCGAGTGTACTGGCCGGTAGCATTCCGGCCATGAGTGCAGACTTTCCCGCGTACGCGCCGTCGGAGGAGCATGAGCTGCTGCGGCGGACGGTGCGTGAGCTGGCCGATGCCAAGATCGCTCCTTTCGCGGCGGAGGTGGACGAGGAGTCGCGGTTCCCGCGGGAGGCGCTGGACGC
>NZ_SMKB01000236.1:0-10867 GCF_004348575.1 Actinomadura sp. 7K534 | reverse complement strand
GGCCAAGGGCATGGGGGCCAGGCGCACACCGGCCGCTCCGGCCGGCCGGGCAAGGCGCGTCCCGCCCACCCCGGGCAGGGCCACCCGCCCGTCGCCAAGGACGCCATGGACGACGCCGAGGCCCCCCGGCTCCGGCACGTCGTCGGCGCGGACGCCGAGGGCCCCCGCCTCCAGGACGTCGTCGACGAGGACGGGCCCCTGCCCGCGAAGCACCTGCACAGGGTGGCGCTGCGGACGGCCGCCGCGCTCGCCGCGATCCACCGCGCCGGGACCGTGCACGGCGACTTCAGGCCCGCCAACGTGCTGCTCGGCCCGGACGGCGCCAAGGTCGTCGACTTCGGGGTCGTGCGCACCGCCGGCGAGGCCGCGGACGGAGCGGCCGGGACGCCCGCCTACATGGCGCCCGAGCAGATCGAGGACGAGCCCGTCGGCCGCCCCGCGGACGTGTTCGCCTGGGGCGCGACGGTCGTGTTCGCCGCGACCGGGCGCCCGCCGTTCGGCACCGGGCCCGCGCCGGAGGTCATGCGGCGCGTCACGTCCCGCCGGCCCGACCTCGGCGACATGACGGGCTCGCTCCGCGACCTCGCGGCGCGCTGCCTGGACAAGAACCCCGCCGCCCGGCCGACCGCGCCGCAGGTCGTCCGGGCGCTGCGCGAAGGGCAGGGACCGATGCCGAAACCGCGGCCCACCCGGATCCCGCGCTACCGCTGGCGCATGATGGTCGCGCTCGCGGCCGTGGTCATCTGCGGCTTCGTGGTCGGCATGCTCTTCTGACCGGACGGCGGCAAGCCCCGGGCCGGATCACCAGTGCGGGGGGCGGTCCTCCAGCAGGCGCGAGTCGTCGTCGTCACCGCCGCGCCACTCGCCCCACCCGAGGTCGGTGTCGTCCGACGTCTGGTCGGGCAGGATCTCCAGCTCGTCGTCCAGTTCCACGGGCCGGTCGTCGGCGGGTCCCACGCTCATGATCCCCATTGTGGGCGATCGGGCCGGTGCTCCGCACCGTGATCCCGGTCAAGGTGATCCCGGTCAAGGTGATCCCGGTCAAGGTGATCCCGGTCAAGGTGATCCCGGTCAAGGTGATCCAGGTCAGGCCCCGGCTGCGCCGCGCAGCCGGCGGGCGAACTCGGCGGCGGCGGCGCCCGGGTCGGCCGCCTCGGTGATCGCCCGCACCACCACGACGCGGCTCGCGCCCGCCGCCGTCACCTCGCCGAGGTTCCCGAGGTCGATCCCGCCGATGGCGAACCACGGCCGCGGCACGCGCTGCGCCGCGACGTACTCCAGCAGCTTGGGGCCGGGGGCGGCGCGGCCGGGCTTGGTCGGCGTCGGCCACACCGGGCCGGCGCAGAGGTAGTCGACGCCGGGCTCGGCCGCGGCCGCGGACGCCTGCTCGCCGGAGTGCGTGGACCGGCCGATCAGCATGTCCCCCCCGACGATCTCGCGGGCGGCGGGGACCGGCAGGTCGCCCTGGCCGAGATGCAGGACGTCGGCGCGGACGGCGTGCGCCACGTCGGCCCGGTCGTTCACCGCGAGCAGCGCGCCGTGCCGGTCGCAGGCCGCCCGGAAGACCTCCAGGTACTCCATCTCCCGCCGCGCCTCCAGACCCTTCTGGCGCAGTTGGACGATGTCGACCCCGCCCGCCAGCACGGCGTCCAGGAAGGCCGGCAGGTCGCCCTGGCGCTCTCGCGCGTCCGTGCAGAGGTACACGCGGGCCCGGCCGAGCCGGGCGCGCAGGTCGACGGCGCGTTCGGAGGGGAGGTGCCTGGACACGGCGGACATCGTTCCTTTCGGTGGGCGAGCGCGGCACGGGCGACCGCGGGGCCGCGCGGCGGTCGTCTCCCGTCCGGCGCGCCCCCGCGATCGTGTCACGTGCGCTGCGGGCCCCGGGTTCCGGGGCCGGAGGGCCCTAGAAGGCCAGGGCCTGGGCTCGGCGGCGGACCTCGGTCCCCCGGTTCTCGGTGAGCGCCTCCACGGGCGTCCCGGGGAGCGTGTCGTCGGCGGTGAACAGCCAGCGGATCGTCTCCGCCTCGTCGTACCCCGCGTCGGACAGGAGCGTCAGGGTGCCCGGCAGCCCCTTGATGACCTGGCCGTCCTTGATGAAGGCCGCGGGCACCATCGGATTGCCGTCCCGGCGCACCGCGAGGAGCCGGTGCTCGCTGATGAGCTGCTTGATGCGGTTGGGCTTGATCCCGAGTCTTTCGGCGGCCTCTCTCAGGGAGAGCCATTCCCCCGCGAGGGCGTCGGTCCGGGGGTCGAGTGCGCTTTCAACGGTTGCGTGCATCTGCGTCACGCCCCCTTGCTACCACTCCTCCGGATTCGTCAAACCCCCTGCACACGTAACGTCCGGGCGGCGATCGCTACGGGCGAACGGCCTGCCGGACCGGTACCTCGGGGTCGGCGATGGCGTCCGGATCCACGGGCGTCCCGGCGGCGATGATCCGGCGCGCCTGGACCAGATCGCGGGGCCGGTCAACGGTGAGGATCGCGTCGAGCCGGTCGCCCGTCAGCCACACCACCGCCCATTTGCGGCCGGACGGGTCGCCCCGGTGCACGAGCCGCTCGGACGCCGCGTGGCTGCCCGCGTACTGCACCATGCGCCCGAACTGCTCGGACCAGAAGTACGGGGCCGCGTCGTAGGCGGCGTCCTGGCCGAGGAGGGCCGCGGCGGCGATGTCGGGCGCGTTGAGCGCGGTGTCCCAGTGCTCGACGAGGAGCCGCCGGCCGTACCGCCCCGACCACCAGGCGGCGCAGTCGCCGACCGCCACGACGTCCGGCCGCGCCGAGCCGGGCTCCTCCTCGCCCTGGTAGGCGCGGAACGAGGCGTCGGTGACCACCCCGCGCTCCAGCAGGAGCCCCGAGCCCTCCAGCCAGGACAGGTCGGGCCGGACGCCGATACCGGTGACCACGACGTCGGCGGGGATCTCCTCGCCGCCCGCGAGCAGGACGCCGCCGTCCCGGACCTCCGCGACCTTCACCCCGGTGCGCAGCCGGACGCCCGCCTCGGCGTACCAGGGCGCGGTGAGCGCGCCCACCTCCGGGCCGATCGCGTTCGCGAGCGGGGCGTCGGCGGCCTCGACGACCGTCACGCCGCAGCCCTTGGCGGCGGCGGTGGTGGCGACCTCGGCGCCGATCCAGCCCGCCCCGATGATGACGATCCGCGCGCCGCCGCTGAGCCGGGACCGCAGGTCGCGGGCGTCGTCGATGGTGCGCAGGACGTGCTGGCGCCCGTCCCCCGGCAGCGTGACCGGCGCGGCGCCGGTCGCGATGACCAGCCCGTCGAACGGGAGGTCCCCGGCGGTGGACGCGACGACGCCGCCCCGCCCCGGCTCGGCCAGGCGGAGCCCGGTGGCGCGCTCGCCGAGGAGCAGGTCGCAGTGGAGGGAGTCCCAGTCGGCGTCGACCGTCGTGTCGTCGGACTCGCCCGCGAGGACGGCCTTCGACAGCGGCGGCCGGTCGTAGGGCAGGTGCCGCTCCGCCGACACGAGCGTCAGCGCGCCCTCGTACCCTTTGCTCCGCAGGGCCTCCACGGCGCGCACGCCGGCCAGCCCTCCACCCACGACGATGACCCTCTGCATGGGGTCACCCTAACCGGCGGGCCGGCGGCCTCTTGGACTGGTGTCCAGACAGTTGAACATGTCACGGGGGTCGTACAGTGGAAACCACGTAAAACGGCACAGAGCGCGGGAGTCCGGTACGACCGGGCTGAGAGGGCGGCTGAACGGGCCGCCGACCGCCAGGACCTGATCCGGATCATGCCGGCGAAGGGAGCGCGCAGTGGAGATCGCGATCATAGGGGCGGGCGTCGTCGGCCTGGCCACCGGGTGGCGGGCGGCCGCGGCCGGCGCCGCCGTCACCCTGGTCGACCCCGACCCCGGCGGCGGGGCGTCGTCGGTGGCGGCCGGCATGCTCACCCCCGTCAGCGAAGTGACCTACGGCGAGGAGCCGCTGCTGCGGCTGGGCCTCGCCTCCCGCGACCGCTACGGGGCGTTCGTCGCGGAACTGGAGGACCTCACCGGCCTGGAGACCGCCTACCGCACGGACGGGATCCTCCAGGTCGCGTTCGACTCCGACGACCTGACCTACCTGGACGACCTGCGCCGCTTCCAGGAGAGCCTCGGCATCGCCGCCGAGGCCCTGACCGGGCGGGAGTGCCGGAGGGCGGAGCCGATGCTCGCGCCCGGCGTCCGCGGCGGCCTGCTCGCCCCGGAGGACGGCTCGATCGACCCGCGCCGGCTGACCGCGGCGCTGCTGACGGCGGCCGAGAAGGCGGGCGCGCGGCTCGTCCGGCGGCGGGCGGCCGGCGTCGCCGTCGAGAACGACGCGGCGACCGGGGTGCGGCTGGACGACGGGACCGTGGTCCGCGCCGACCGGGTCCTGCTCGCGGCCGGCCCGTGGTCGGGCGACCTCGACGGGCTGCCCCCGGGGGCCGTTCCGCCCGTCCGCCCGGTGAAGGGCCAGGTGATGCGGCTCCGCACCCGCGTGCCGTTCCTGACGCGCGCCACGCGCGGGCTGGTGAAGGGCTCGTCGGTCTACCTGGTGCCGCGCGCGGACGGGGAGATCGTCCTCGGCGCCACCCAGGAGGAGCTGGGCTTCGACACGCGCGTGACCGCCGGGGGCCTGTGGGAGCTGCTGCGGGACGCCCGCGAGCTGCTGCCCGGCATCACCGAGCTGGAGTTCGCCGAGGTGTCGGCGGGCCTGCGCCCCGGCTCCCCCGACAACGCGCCGGTGATGGGGGCGTCCGCGCTGCCCGGCCTCTTCGTCGGCACCGGGCACTTCCGCAACGGCGTCCTGCTCACTCCGGTGTCCGCCGACATCCTGTCCGCGATGCTGCTGGACGGGCCCGTCCCCGACGTGGCCGGGCCCTTCTCCCCCGACCGCTTCTCCGCCGAGGTGCACTCCCGATGAAGGTGTTCGTCAATGGTGAGCCGCGCGACGTGCCCGAGGGCACGAGCGTGGCCGAGGTCGTCGCGTCCGTCACCGCGGCCGTGACCGGCGTCGCCGCCGCGCTGAACGACGAGGTCGTCCGCCGCTCCTCCTGGGAGACGACGACGCTCGCGCACGCCGACCGGATCGAGGTTCTGAACGCTGTCCAAGGGGGTTGAGGGGCGTATGGAACGGAGCGCAGCGAAGTGCAATGCGCCACTCGGCCCCCGCCAGGGGGGCGTGGGGGGCCGTCCCCCCACAACAACGGAGTACAGGGGGGTTGAGGTGGACGACGACAGGCTTGTCATCGCGGGCGAGGAGCTCGGTTCCCGGCTGATCATGGGGACCGGCGGGGCGCCGAGCATGCAGGTGCTCCGGGAGGCGCTCACCGCGTCCGGGACGGAGCTGACCACGGTCGCGATGCGGCGGGTGGACCCGTCGGCGCGCGGCTCGGTGCTGGACGTCCTGAACGAGTGCGGCATCCGGGTGCTGCCCAACACCGCGGGCTGCTTCACCGCGGGCGAGGCGGTCCTCACCGCCAAGCTCGCGCGGGAGGCCCTCGGGACGAACTGGGTCAAACTGGAGGTGATCGCGGACGAGCACACGCTGCTGCCCGACCCGATCGAGCTCGTCGAGGCCGCCGAGCAGCTCGTCGCGGACGGTTTCGCCGTGCTGCCCTACACCAACGACGACCCCGTCCTCGCGCGGCGCCTGGAGCAGGCGGGGTGCGTCGCGGTGATGCCGCTCGGGTCCCCGATCGGGTCGGGGCTCGGCATCCGCAACCCGCACAACATCGAGCTGATCGTCGAGGGGGCCGGCGTCCCGGTCATCCTGGACGCGGGTATCGGCACGGCGTCCGACGCCGCACTGGCGATGGAGCTGGGCTGCGACGCGGTCCTGCTGGCGACGGCGGTCACCCGCGCGCAGCACCCCGCGCGGATGGCGGCCGCAATGCGCCACGCGGTGGACGGCGGGCGCCTCGCGCGGCTGGCGGGACGGATCCCGAAGCGCCGCTACGCCCAGGCGTCCTCGCCGTTCGAGGGCCTCGCCACTTCGTAGTGAAGCTAAAGAATTCGGTATAGCAATATTCGCTGGACCTGAAATGTCGGCGCGGTGAGACTGGGATCCGTTGCACCCCAGGACGGCGCGCAGGCAACGCGGCACGTCCCTTCGGTGTTCGTGGAAACATCCCATACCTAAGGTGCGTGACATGCAGCAGGAAAGCAGGCCGGCGGGCATCGACAAGCCGGCGATGGCCGCCGCCACGATCACGGTGGTGCTCTGGGCCTCGGCCTTCGTCTCCATCCGGAGCGCGGGCGCCGAGTACAGCCCCGGCGCCCTCGCCCTCGGCCGCCTCCTCTCCGGGACGGTCGTGCTCGGCGCGCTGCTGCTCGTCCGGCGCGAGGGACTGCCGCCGAAGGGCGCGTGGCCCGGCATCGTCACCGCGGGCATCCTGTGGTTCGGCGCCTACATGGTCGCGCTGAACTGGGGCGAGCAGCTCGTGGACGCCGGCACCGCCGCCCTCGTCGTCAACATCGGCCCGATCCTCATCGCGCTCCTCGGCGGCTGGCTGCTGAAGGAGGGGCTGCCGCCCAGGCTGATGGCCGGCATGGCCGTGTCGTTCGCCGGCGCCGCCGTGGTCGGGCTGTCGATGTCGGGCGAGGGCAGCTCGTCCGTCATCGGCGTCCTGCTGTGCCTGTTCGCCGCCGTCACCTACGCGGCGGGCGTCGTCAGCCAGAAGCCCGCGCTGAAGCACGCCTCGGCGCTGCAGTTCACCACGTTCGCCTGCGCGATCGGCGCGCTGATCTGCCTGCCGTTCTCCGGCCAGCTGGTCTCGCAGGCCGCGGAGGCCCCGGCCGGCGCGACCCTCAACATGGTCTACCTGGGCGTCTTCCCGACCGCGATCGCGTTCACCACCTGGGGATACGCGCTGGCGCGCACGTCCGCCGGGAAGATGGGCGCCACCACCTACGCCGCTCCCGCCCTGGTCGTGCTGATGTCGTGGCTGTTCCTCGGCGAGGTCCCCGGTCTGATCACCCTCGCGGGCGGCGTGCTGTGCCTCGCCGGCGTCGCCGTCTCCCGCAGCACCCGCGGGCTGCGCCGCCGCACCGCGCCCGTCCCGCCCGGCACCGCCGAGGAGGCCCGTTCCGGGCTTGTCGAGGCTCATACCCGGGACTGATGAGATCCTCCGCGATTCGCCCGTAAACTCGCACCGATGGACACGTCGGTTGCTGATCCACTCGTCGGGCGCGTGCTCGACGGGCGCTACCGCATTGAGTCCCGCATCGCGCGCGGCGGCATGGCCACGGTCTACGTCGCGCGCGACATCAGGCTCGACCGCACCGTAGCGATCAAGGTGATGCACGCCGGGCTCGCCTCCGACGAGGACTTCGTCACCCGCTTCATCGGGGAGGCCAAGGCCGCGGCGGCGCTGTCCCACCCGAACGTGGTCGCCGTCTACGACCAGCGCACCGACGGCGAGCACGTCTTCCTGGTGATGGAGTACGTCGCGGGCCACACGCTGCGCGACGCGCTGACCGCCGTCGGCCGGCTCGGCCCCCGCGCCGCGCTGGAGATCATGATGCCGGTGCTGGCCGCGCTCGGCGCCGCGCACCGGGCCGGTCTCGTGCACCGCGACGTCAAGCCCGAGAACGTGCTGATCAACGAGGACGGCCAGGTCAAGGTCGCCGACTTCGGCCTCGCCCGCGCCGAGACCGCGAGCAAGATGACCAAGACCGGGGTGATCATCGGCACGGTCGGCTACCTCTCCCCCGAGCAGGTGCTGTCCGGCAGCGCCGACGCCCGGTCGGACGTGTACGCCGCGGGCGTCATGCTGTTCGAGCTGCTCACCGGTGAGCTGCCGCACCGCGGCGACACCCCGCTCGCCGTCGCGTACAAGCACGTGAACGAGACCGTGCCGCCGCCGTCCGGCGTCGTCCCGGGCATCCCGCCGCAGGTGGACGCCCTGGTCACGGACGCGACGAACCACGACCCGGGGCGCCGCCCGGTCGACGCGAACCAGTACCACGCCGAGGTCGCCGAGGCGTTCGGCGGCCTCCCCCGCGACTTCGACCGGCGCATGGAGGAGGCGTCCCGCGGCGCCACCAGCGTCCTGGAGGCCCCGCCCGCCGACGGGCGCACCGCCGTCCTCGACCGCGGCACCCTGCCCGCCGAATACCCCGAGCGGACCAGGGCCGACCGCGCCATCGGGGCGTTCACCGGCCGCTACGCCCTCATCGCCATCGGCGCGATCGCGGCGCTCATCCTCGGCTGGGCCGTGTGGTACCAGACGTCCGGGCAGTACGAGCACGTCCCGTCGTCGATCATCGGGATGGACGTCGACGACGCCCGCGACCAGCTGGAGAGCGCCGGGCTGGACGTGCGGCTCGCCACCCCCATCTACGACGACCGCATCCACAAGGGCGACGTCGTCAAGTCCGACCCGCCCGCGGGCGCCCGCCTCGCCCAGGGCGAACCCGTCACGCTGACACCGTCCAAGGGCATCACCCCGCGCGAGGTCCCGGACGTGAAGGGCAAGCCCCTGGCCGAGGCCAAGCAGATCCTGGAGGACGACGGCTTCAAGGTCGGGCGGATGACCAGCACGCCCTCCCAGACCGTCGCCAAGGACGGCGTCATCGGCACCGAGCCGCAGGCCGGCCAGAAGCAGTCCCCCGACGACCCGGTCGCCGTCATCGTCTCCACCGGCATGTCCATGCCGGACCTCATCGGCCAGAACGGCGACGCCGCCGCCAACCGGCTGCGCTCGATGGGCCTGAACGTCAAGGTGCAGAAGAAGAAGGTCGACGGCAAGGAACCCAACTCGGTGATCGACCAGGCCCCGGCGGAGGGCACCGGCGTCTCCCGCGGCGACGAGGTCACGATCGTCGTCAACAAGCGCGACTGCCTGGTCGACGCGGGCCCGATCCAGCTCGGCTGCGACGACGGCAGCGAGAAGATCGTCCCGGTGCCGAACGTGGTGGGGCGCAGCGTCCGGGACGCCGAGAAGGCCCTGAAGGAGTCCGGCTTCGAGGTCAACGTGACGGGCTTCGGCGGCAACATCGTCCGCTTCCAGTCCCCGAGCGAGGGCGAGGCGCCGCGCGGCTCCACCGTCACGATCGTCCGGGGGCCGTGACCGGATAGGCTGAACCGGTCATGACCTCACCGAACAACCCCGTCGGGGCCCACGTGCCCGTGGCCGGCGGCCTGGCCGGCGGGGGCCTCAAGTACGCCGCCGAGATCGGCGCCGAGGCGATCCAGGTCTTCGTGGCCAACCCGCGCGGCTGGGCCCTCCCCGAGGGCCGTCCCGCCGAGGACGAGAAGCTGCGCGCCCGCACCGACGTCCCCGTCTACGTGCACGCCCCGTACCTGGTCAACTTCGGCTCTCCGAACGCGGAGACCCTCGCCAAGTCGATCGCGACCGTCCGCCACTCCCTGGTCCGCGGCCGGGCCATCGGCGCCCGCGGCGTCGTCGTCCACACGGGCTCCTCAGTCACCCAGACCTACGACGAGGCGATGGCGCAGATCCACGAGCACGTCCTGCCCCTCCTGGAGGAGATCCCCGAGGACGGCCCCGACCTCCTCCTCGAACCCATGGCCGGCCAGAACAACATGCTCTGCACGAAGGTCCAGGACCTCGGCCCGTACTTCGACCGCCTGGAGCACCACCCGAAACTCGGCGTCTGCTTCGACACCTGCCACGCGTTCGCCGCGGGCCACGACCTGGCCGCCCCCGGCGGCGTGAAGGACACCCTCGACGCCCTGGTCGCCACCGTCGGTGAGGGCCGCCTCAAGCTGATCCACGCCAACGACTCCAAGGACCCCTGCGGCTCCGGCCGGGACCGCCACGAGAACATCGGCGCCGGCATGATCGGCGAACCCCCCTTCGCCGACCTCTTCACCCACCCAGCGGCCACCGGCCTCCCCGTCCTGATAGAAACCCCAGGCCGAGCCCCCGCCCCCCACGCCAAAGACATAAAAACCCTAAAAACCCTAAGAGCCACCCACTGATCGCGCAGCGAGCCGCAGCCATACAGCGATCACACGCACTGCCCGCTGAAGGGAAGGCCCCCTAGGGCCGACCGCCAAAAGGCATTTGCCCTCACGACGGCACCAGCCACCACCCCAACCACGCGACAACCGGAACAGCCGCGATCGCGTCCGAAGGCAGGTTACGAGCGAAGCAAGAAACCTGATCGCGCAGCGAGCCCCTAGGCGAGCCGGAGCGATGCAGCGATCGCACGCATTGCCCGCCGAAGGGAAGGCGCTCCAGCGCCTGACCGCCAAGGGCAATGCAATAAACAAGAGCTCAGGCGCCGCTGAACAACCCCCCGACTGTTCAGCGGCGCCTGAGCCGCAGGCCGCCGGATCCCACCCCCCCGGTACGGGATCCAGCGGCGTGATCCGGCGTTTGCCGGATCTCCTGGTGTGCACATGTGGGAGGTTCGCGGTGTGCTGGTCCGCCCGCCCTCCGCGGCGGTGTGGCGTGTGGTGCCACTGAGAACACTAGGGGTGTGATGCCACAGAGCGGCACCCGCGAAACGCTGCACTCGGTAAACGGTACGTAGTCAAAGATATACGTAGCGTGTTCATGCGATGAGCGGTCGGGCCGGCGGGACGAGCGGCGGGCGGGAACGGTCCACATCGTGCGGTGAACGGTCGTCGATGATTTACGGACGCGGTGCCGGTCCCGGGCCGCGGCGGCGGAGGCACTGGGAGAGCGTCCCGGCGAGGGCGACGACGATGCCGCAGGACGTGGAGACGAACGCGGCGAACGCCCCGGCGGCGATCAGGCCGGTGAGCACGACCGGCGCGGCGAAGGCCGCCGCCGCGGTCAGAACGACCGCGCGGGTCCTGAGGGCGATACGAAACTGGGTCCGGATGAGCGCGCGGGCCTCGGCAGGACTGGGCCGGCGGGAAGCGGGCGGGCCGACAGCGGGCGGCTGCGGGG
>NZ_SMKB01000235.1:0-10884 GCF_004348575.1 Actinomadura sp. 7K534 | reverse complement strand
TATAAGAGACAGCCGACAAACCCGCCCCCGCGCACGACACGATCCGACCCCGCGCCACTGCCGGATCTGCGCGTGGACGGTCGCGCTTACGGCACCGGCCGCGCCACGTGCACGGGCCGCCCGGGCGAACCGGCGGACGGTCCGGCGCGGGTCACTTCACCAGGCGGAGGATCCACGGGTAGCGGAAGGTGTTGCCGGCCAGGGCGTAGACGGCCGCCACGATCGACAGGACCCACGCCACGGCGTAGACGATCCCGCCGATGCCGAAGGTGACGATGGTGAGCAGGAGGAGCGTCAGCTGGAAGTTCACGGCCTCGGCGGCCTGCCGCCGGACGTACTCGGACCGCTTGCCGCTCAGCAGCATCAGCACGAGCGGCCCCACGAACAGCGTCGGGACGGCCAGGGCGTGCGCGGCGGAGGCGAGCATGCGGTCCTCGCCCGTGGGGGGCTCCCCGTCCCAGGAGACGGCCTTGCGGCCCGGCTGCGGCACGGGGACCAGGTCATGGGTGAGCCCGCCGAGGTCGTTGCGGGTCTTCGCCGTCATCGCCAGGTGCGTGCGCAGGTCGAATTCCTCATGGTCGAGCCGGCCCTCGGCGTACGCGTCCTGCAGGCGCTGGATGACCGATTCGCGTTCGGCGTCCGAGACCCTCAGATCCCCCACCGCGTAGCTTCTGTCCATGTCCTTCATGCTCCGCGACGCGGCGCCGCGCGGCATCAGGGAAGACCCTGACCGTCCCCTGATTCGAGTTCCCGGTACTCCTTCCCGGGGGTCAGCTTCCCGCCGAGCAGTTCGGTGACGGTCACGAACACGTAGCCCTTGGCTGCCAGCTTGTCGATGATCCCCGGGACGGCCCGCACGGTCGTCCGGTGGATGTCGTGCAGGAGCACGATGCTGCCGGGTTTCACCTGCTTGACGACCCGGCGCTCGATGTCGTCGCTGTCACGGTGCCGCCAGTCGAACGGGTCGACCGTCCACAGCACCTGCGCCATGCCCATCTCCCGCGTGACCCGGGCCAGGAGCTTGGACGTCGACCCGTAGGGCGGCCGCAGCAGGCCGGGCGTGACCCCGGACGCGTTCCGGATCGCGTCCTGCGTCCGGGTCAGCTCCGAAACGATCTTCTCCTTCGGCGCCCTGCCGAGGTCGGCGTGCGTGTAGCCGTGGTCGGCGAGCTCGTGCCCGGCCGCGTGCTCGCGCCGCACGAGGTCGGGACGCTCGGCGACGTTCTTGCCCACCAGGAAGAACGTCGCCCGCACCTTGCGGGCGGCGAGGATGTCGAGCAGCTCGCCGGTGCTCTCCGCCGGTCCGTCGTCGAAGGTGAGCGCCAGGCACTTCACCCGCGTGCAGTCGGGCGGCGGCGGCGGGGGTTTCGGCTGCGGCTTCGGCGCCTCGGCCTTGCGCTCGGGAGCCTTGCTCTTCGCCGCGGTGAGCCGCAGCGGCCCGTCGTGCGGGGCAAGGGTGCTCAGCCACCCGCACACCGCCACGGCCAGCACGGCGGCGGCCGCCCGCCGGACCATGCCCATCAACACACGCCGCCCATCAACACGCCCCCGCTGCCGATCCCCCGAGGGCCGACAGTCTATGGCGCGGCGCCCCGCCGGGCGGGGATCCCGCCGCTGTGTCGGGAACCGCGGATCCCGGTAAGCCGTTATCGTCGTAGACCGCACCGCCCCCGGAAGAGGTCCGGGGCCGACCAGACGACGGGACAGGCATGAGGTTCCGGGATCGCTTCGGGCTCCGCAAGAACCGCGGGTCCTCGGTCACGAGGCTCGACCGCGAGGCCACCGACTCCGACATCGAGGCGCTGATCGCCTTCGCCCGCAGCCGCCGCGGCGTGGAGTTCTTCGTCGAGCCGGAGACGTTCGCCACCGACACCACGGCCGTCGCCGTCGCCCACGACGGCGAGTGGACCCGCCGCCGCGTGGGCTCCCCCAAGGTCATCGCCAAGGTCGCCCGCGACTTGAAACTCCCCATCTACGACGTCCAGATCGTCGGCTACCCGGCCCGCATGCGCGCCTGGAACGCCCGCAACCCGAACCGCCGGATCGACCCCGGCACCCCCGGCGAAGCCGTGTCCTCCTGACCCCCTCCCCGCACCATCTGCTCAATGGCTCAGCTTGCTTCTTGTTCGTCTTGGTAGGCGGCGGCCAGTTGGTCGGGGGTCATGTGCAGGCGGACCTTCGAGGGCGGGATGCCGGCGTTGATGACCTCGCGCAGGAGGATGGCCATCGAGTAGGCGGGGTCGGTGTCCAAGGCCCTCTCCAGGGCGACGTTGGCGAGACCGCCGTCGCCCGCGGAGTAAGCGGCGAACGCCAGCAGGGACGCGGGAGCGGGGACGTAGGGGGCCTCGACGCGCCGCAGGACATCGCGCCAGAAGGCGATGTCGGCGGCCGGGGCGTCCTCGTCGATGCGGATCCATGCCTCGTCGCGGATGCGCAGGTCGGTGAGGAGGATGCCGAGGCGGGCGACCTCGTCGTCGGTCGGGGCGGCGCCGGTGCCGGCGCGAGCGAGGAGGGCCAGGACGAACGCGAGGCCCTCGCCGGGCGCGGGTCCGGGGCGTCTCTCGGCGCGTTCGGTGGCGTCGCGCATGGCGGTGCGGGCGAGGCCGTCGACCGGCTGGACGGAGCGGACGAGTTCGGCGCGGTCCGCGAGGGCGACGTGGCCGGCGAACGTGGCCTGGGCGGCGAGGACGCTGGCGGATATGTCGTACGGGAGCCCTTCGGCCGGGCAGCAGTCGTCGTCGCAGGTGAGCGACCACCAGCGGCCGTCGGCGACCCGGATCGCCTCGGCGGCGGGGACGCCCGCCGACTCCAGCGCCGCCCGCATGGCGGCCGCCGACTCGCCGACCTCCCTCGGCGGCCCGTAGCCGAGGACGAGGGACCGGGCGAAACCGTTGCCGGCGAGGAGGGCCGCCACCTTCCCGGCGGCGCCGGCCGCCGGTAAATCGAGCCTGATGGCGCACGTGCCGTGGGCGCGTCCTTCGAAGCCGATCACGACGAGGCTCCGCGATGGATGGAAGCCCAGCAGGTAGGGGACGGCCGCGATCGCGTCCTGTGCCGATCGGATCACCAAGGGTGTCATGCCGTCGAGATTCGCAGCGCGGCCAACGGGGCGCCATGGGATCCGTCACCTGTGGATAACTCCGGAGGGACGCGGGTGTCCGCCGCGGACGGTAGCGTTGTGCGACGTGCCCGCCCCTGATCTGCTGACCGCCGCCGATACCAAGATTCCGGACACGGCGTCCCTGCTCGCCGCGGCCGTCGCGTCCATCGGCGGGGCCGAGCGCCCAGGCCAGGTGGAGATGGCCCACGCGGTGGAGAACGCGATCGAGACCGGCGAGCACGTCGCCGCACAGGCGGGCACCGGCACCGGGAAGTCGCTGGCCTACCTGGTCCCCGCGATCCGGCACGCCGTGGAGAAGCAGACGACGGTCGTCGTGTCGACGGCGACCATCGCGCTGCAGCGCCAGCTCGTCGACCGCGATCTGCCGCGCCTCGCGGAGAGCCTCGGGCCGCTGCTCGGCACGGAGCTCAAGTTCGCGATCCTGAAGGGCCGCCGCAACTACCTGTGCCTGCACAGGGTGCAGACGGGCGTGCCAGAGGAGGACGAGGGCCCGAGCCTGTTCGACCCGCAGCAGCTCTCCTCGCTCGGCCGGCAGGTGAAGCGGCTCAACGAGTGGGCCGAGGAGACCGGCACCGGCGACCGGGACGAGCTGGTGCCGGGCGTGAGCGAGCAGGCGTGGCGGCAGGTGGCCGTCACCGCGAAGGAGTGCCTGGGCGCCCAGCGCTGCCCGCACGGCACCGAGTGCTTCGCCGAGCTGGCCCGTGCGGAGGCGGGCGAGGCGCACATCGTGGTCACCAACCACGCGCTGCTGGCGATCGACGCGCTGGAGGAGTTCCAGGTCCTGCCCGAGCACGACGTGGTGATCGTGGACGAGGCGCACGAACTGGTCGACCGGGTCACCTCGGTCGCCACCGGGGATCTGAGCGCCGCCGCGGTCGAGATGACCGCGCGCCGCTGCGGGCGGCTCATCGAGGAGTCCACCGCCGACCGGTTGAAGGAGTCCGCGGAGGGGCTCGGCATCCTCCTGGAGGACCTGCCCGCCGGACGTATGGACGTCCTCCACTCGGCCCTGGGCAACACCCTCGCCGTCGTCAGGGACGCCGCGCACGCCTGCATCACCGCGCTCGGCCCGGAGCGGAAGGACTCCGACCCGGGCGACATGGCCGCGCGCAAGGCCGCACGGTCTTCGCTCGAAGAGTTGCATGAGACGGCCGTACGCCTCCTGGAGGCGTTCCAGCCCGAGATGGCCCAGCGCTTCGACGTGGTGTGGCTGGAGAAGCCGTTCGTCCAGGACGGGCGGCCGAAGCGTCCCCCGGCGCTGCACGTCGCGCCGATCGGGGTCGGCGGCCTCCTGCGCACGACGCTGTTCGAGCGGCGCACCGCGATCCTGACGTCGGCGACGCTGACGCTGGGCGGGTCGTTCGAACCGCTCGCCCGGCAGTGGGGCCTGCCGCCGCTGAACGAGAAGGGCGCCGAGCGGGACGCGCTGACGGCGGCCGAGGGCCTCGCCCGCACGGCGACCGAGGAGGGCGCGGAGAAGGGCGAGGAGTCCGAGGTCGCGTGGTCCGGGCTCGACGTCGGCTCCCCGTTCGACCACCCGAAGGCGGGCATCCTGTACGTCGCGCGGCACCTGCCGCAGCCGGGGCGGGACGGCCTCGCCGACGCCTACCTGACCGAGATCACCGAGCTGATCGAGGCCGCCGGCGGCCGGACGCTCGGCCTGTTCTCCTCGATGCGGGCCGCGCGGCAGGCCGCCGACGAGCTGAAGGACCACCTGTCCCACCCGCTGCTGTGCCAGGGCGACGACTCCACGTCCCTGCTGGTCAAGCAGTTCGCCGAGGACGAGCGGACCTGCCTGTTCGGCACCCTGTCCCTCTGGCAGGGCGTGGACGTCCCCGGCCCCTCGCTGCAGCTCGTCATCATGGACCGCATCCCGTTCCCCCGCCCGGACGACCCGGTCTCCTCGGCGCGGTCACGGGCCGTGGCGGCGCGCGGCGGCAACGGCTTCATGGCGGTCGCGGCGACGCACGCGGCGCTGCTGCTCGCCCAGGGCGCCGGGCGCCTGCTGCGTTCGATGGACGACCGGGGCGTCGTCGCCGTCCTCGACCCGCGCCTGGCCACGGCGCGCTACGGCGGCTTCCTGAAGAACTCGCTGCCGCCGTTCTGGGCGACGACCGACCCGGAAGTCGTCCGCGGCGCCCTCCGCCGCCTCGACACCGCCGCCTCCTAGCCGGGGAACAGCGCACCCCGGGTCAGCGGCGGTAGCTCTGGAGGAATTCGCCGATGCGGCCCACTGCCTCTTCGAGGTCGTCGGCGTACTGGAGCGTGACGACGCGGAAGTGGTCGGTGGCCGGCCAGTTGAAGCCGGTCCCCTGGACGACCAGGAGCTTCTGCCGTTCGAGGAGGTCGAGGGCGAAGCGCATGTCGTCCTCGATGGGATACATCGCAGGGTCGAGGCGCGGGAAGACGTACACGGCGCCCTGTGGCTTGACGCAGCTGACGCCCGGCAGGTCGTTCAGCAGCTTCCACGCGCGGTCGCGCTGCTCGCCGAGGCGGCCGGTCGGCAGGACGAGGTCGTCGATGCTCTGGTAGCCGCCGAGCGCGGCCTGGATCGCGTGCTGCCCGGGGACGTTCGGGCAGAGCCGCATGTTGGCGAGGATGTCGAGGCCCTCGATGTAGGACTCGGCGTGCTCCTTCGGCCCGGACAGCACGACCCAGCCGGAGCGGAACCCCGCGACGCGGTAGTTCTTGGACAGGCCGCCGAAGGTGAGGCACAGCAGGTCGGGGGCGAGGGACGCGATCGGGATGTGCTCGGCGTCGTCGTAGAGGATCCGGTCGTAGATCTCGTCGGCGAAGATGATGAGGTTGCGGCGGCGGGCGACCTCGACGATGTGCGACAGCACCTCCCGCGAGTACACGGCGCCGGTCGGGTTGTTCGGGTTGATGATGACGATGGCCCGGGTGCGGTCGCCGATCTTCGACTCGATGTCGTCGAGCGAGGGCTGCCAGCCGTCGTCCTCGTCGCACAGGTAGTGGACGGGCGTCCCGCCGCACAGCGACACCGACGCCGTCCACAGCGGGTAGTCGGGCGCGGGGATCAGCACCTCGTCGCCGTCGTTGAGCAGCGCCTGCAGCGTCATCACGATCAGCTCGGACACGCCGTTGCCGAGGTAGACGTCCTCGACGTCGATGCCGCAGACGCCGTTGTCCTCGAATTGCTGCACGATGGCGCGGCGGGCGGGCAGGATCCCCTTGGAGTCGCTGTAGCCGTGCGCCTCCGGCAGGTTGCGGATCATGTCCTGGAGGAGCTCGGGCGGGGCCTCGAACCCGAACGGGGCGGGATTGCCGATGTGGAGCTTGAGGACGTTGTTGCCCTCGGCCTCCAGCTGCTTGGCGCGCTTCAGCACCGGACCGCGGATGTCGTAGCAGACGTTGGTGAGCTTCCCCGATTGATTGACCTGCATGGACTCACCCTACAGACGCGCGCCCCAGCGGACGTGGAAGCGTTCGCCAAGACCCGCCCCCTCGCGCGGCGGGCGAGGAGGGCGGGTCCGGGGGCGTCACGGCGCGGAGATCGCGGACAGGATCGCCAGGCGCGCCGCGCGCCGGGCCGGCCGGATCGCGGCGAGCGCGCCCGCCACCGCGCCGACCAGCGCGATCACGACGAGCTGGGCGACGGGCGGCGCGAACGGGTTGCCGAGCGCCCCGCCGAGGCCCCAGCCGAGGAACAGCCCCAGCCCGAGCCCGCCGGCCGTGCCGAACAGCGCGACGATGACCGACTCCCAGCGGACCATCGACCGGATCTGCGGACGGGTCGCTCCGACGGCCCGCAGCAGCCCGAGTTCGCGCCTCCGCTCGTGGACGGCCAGCGACAGCGTGTTGGCGATGCCCATCAACGCGATCACGATGGCGAGGATGAGCAGCCCGTACACGACGGTGATGAACGCCTGCTGCTCCTCGGTCTGGGACGCGACGAAGTCGTCCCTCGACTGCACCTCCGGCGCGCCGTACTGCTTCCCCAGGTCGGTCAGCGCGCGCGCCACCGCGGCCGTGGACGCGCCAGGCGCGAGCTCGACGAAAGCCCGGTTGTCGAGCGGCTGCCTGGTGTGCGCGTCCCATTCGCTGCGCGGCACCAGGTAGTCACCGGTCAGATCGGTGTTCTCGTAGACGGCACCGACGGTAAGGCGCTGTGCGGCACCGTCCGCGAACGTGACGTCCACCCGGGAACCGGTACTCCAGCCCTTCTCGTCGGCGACGCTCTTCGACACCGCGAACGTGCCTGCGTCCGACAGCGCCCCCTGGTCGACCCCCAGGTCGAGGACGCGGCCCAGGGCGGACGGGTCGGCCACGCTGACCACCGACGGTTCGCCGTCCACCCGCAGGTTGCCGCTGCCGACTCCGGCGACCGCACTGACCTGCGGCAGCTTCGCGGCGTCCTGGACGAGCCGGGTGCTGAACCCGCCGGTCTCGTTGTTGCCCGCGTTGACGACGATCGGTCCCTTGAACGACCCCGCGACGCTGTTCTCCAGCGACGCGCCCAGCGACCCGATGAACACCGTCATCAGCGTCACGACGCCTACCCCGATCATCAGCGCGGCCGCCGCCCCGGCCGTGCGGTGCGGGCTGCGGGACGCGTTGCCGCGAGCGAGCGCGCCGGGGACGCCCCGCAGCCGCGCCGCCGGCCCGCCGACGAGCGACGCCACCGGCCGGGCGGCGACGGGCCCGAGCACGACCATCGCGACCACGGCCAGCAGCGCGCCCGCGCCGGCCGCGGTCGTCCGCTCCGCGACGGCCCCGAACACGACGGCGCCGGCCGCGACCGCGGCGAGCACACCGCCGACGACGGCGCGGGTGGCGGACGGGCGCTGCGCCTCGGCCGCGACCTCGCGCAGCGCGGCCAGCGGCGGCACCCGGGACGCCTTCACCGCGGGACCGAGCGCCGCGATCAGCGTGACCACCAGCCCGACCGGCACGGCGATCAGCAGGGTAGTCGCCGAGACCGTGAGGCCCTCCATGGCGATGCCGATCCGGAGCCCGGTGAACAGCCGCCGGAGCAGCTCGGCGAATCCCATCCCGCCGGCGAGCCCGGCGAGGGTGGCGGCGCCGCCGACCAGCAGTGCCTCGAACCCGACGATCGTGAGGACCTGCCGGCGTCCGGCGCCGAGGGCGCGCAGCAGCGCCGACTCGCGGGTCCGCTGCGCCATCGTGATCGCGAACGTGTTGTGGATGCTGAACGCCGCGACGAGCAGCGCCACCGCCCCGAACGCGCCGAGCACGGTGCGGAAGACGTTGAGGAAGCCGCTCTCGACCTCGCTCATCCCCTCCTCGACCTGCGCCTCGGTCGTGACGGCCTCGGTCCCGGACGGCAGGACGCTCTGCACCCGCGCCGCCAGCTCGTCCGGGCCGACGCCGTCGTCCGCGCTGATGGAGACGCCGCTGATGCGGTCGGGCGACTTCGCGACGTGCTCGCGGGCCCCGTCGAGCGTGAACGCCGTGAACGACGTCTCGCCGAACGCCTCCTCCTCACCGAACATGCTGATGCCGACGACCGTCACGGGGACCCGTTCCGGAGTGAGCACCGCCGTCCGGTCACCGATGGCCAGGCCGCCTTCGTCGGCGAACATCCTGTTGACGACGACTTCGTTCGGCGCGCGCGGCGCCCTGCCCTCTGCCAGCCGGTAGGGGTTGAGCTTCGGGTCGGTCATCCAGTTGCCGGCCGTGCGCGGGCCGCGTGACTGGATGGTGGTGCCGTCCTTGGCGAGCAGCTGCCCGGAGCCCTCGATGACCGGTTCGGCGTTCGCGACGCCGTCCACCTGCCGCACCCTGTCGAGGACGGCCGCGTCGATCTGCCCGCGGGACCCCCACGGCTGGTCGCTGACCCGGGTGGAGCTCCGCACGCTGACGTCGGTCTTACCGTAGGCGTTGGCGTAGTAGCCGTCGATGCTGCCCGCGAGGGTGTCGCCGAGCACGAGCGTCCCGGTCAGGAACGTCACGCCGAGGAAGACCGCCATCAGGGAACCGGCCATCCGGCGCTTGCGTCCCCACAGTTCCTTGAAGACGAGCCCCATCATCGGTGGTCACCCAGCCCCCGCATGCGGTCCAGTACCCGGTCGGGCGTGGGGGCGTCCATGATGTCGACGATGCGGCCGTCGGCGAGGAACACCACCGAGTCGGCGTGCCCCGCGGCGACCGGGTCGTGGGTGACCATCGCGACCGTCTGGCCGAGGTCGTCCACGGCGTGGCGGAACAGGCTCAGCACCTCCCCGCCGGTGCGGGAGTCGAGATTGCCGGTCGGCTCGTCGGCGAACACGATCTGCGGGCGGGTGACGAGCGCCCGCGCGAGCGCCACCCTCTGCTGCTGTCCGCCGGACATCTCCGCCGGACGGTGCGCGAGCCGGTCGCCCAGCCTCAGCACCCGGACGACCGTGTCCAGCCACTCACGGTCGGGCACCGCGCCGGCCAGCGTCATCGGCAGGACGATGTTGTCGTGCGCGGTCAGCGTCGGGAGCAGGTTGAACGCCTGGAACACGAACCCGATCCGCTCGCGCCGGAGCCGGGTGAGGCGCCGGTCCGACAGCACCCCGAGTTCCTGGTCGCCGACGTAGACCTTGCCGGACGTCGCGTCCTCCAGGCCCGCCACGCAGTGCATCAGCGTGGACTTCCCGGCGCCGGACGGCCCCATGATCGCGGTGAACCGGCCCGCGGGGAGCTCCACGCTGACGTCGTCGAGCGCGCGCACGGCCATGTCACCCGACCCGTACACCTTGCTGAGGTGGACCGTGCGGGCGCCGCCCGCGGCGGCGCCTAGGTCCTTGCTGAGCGTTCGTCTTGCCTCTGCTGCGTTTCCCATGCCGGAGATCGTCACGACAGAGTCCGGCCCCCGTCGTCAGGCGAGGAGAGACATCGCGACTGCTCCCGCTGCGGCATGCCGGACCTCCCGGCTACGCCCGCCGGCTGACACCGGGCCGGCTCAACGCGGCCGTCCACGCCCGGTAGTGGACGTGTTGTCCAACTGTGATGCGGCCAACATACATGCAGGCTTGATTGCTTGTTTGTCAGCTCGTACCGTCTGAGGCGTGTCAGTAAGCAGTCGCCGACGTCACGGGCGCGGCTCGTCCCGCCGCCGCACCCAGGAGGAACGCCGGTCCCGCACCCAGGCCAGGCTCCTGGAGGCCACCATGGAGTGCCTGGTGGACCTCGGCTGGTCCGGGACGTCCACCACGGAGGTCGCGCGCCGCGCGGGCGTGTCCCGCGGGGCGCAGCAGCACCACTACCCGACCAAGATGGTGCTCGTCGCGGCCGCGCTCGAACACCTGCTGGAGGCGCAGCGGCTGGCGTACGAGACCGCGTTCGCGGTCCTGCCGGCCGAGCGCCGCAACGTCTCGGGCGCGCTCGACCTGCTCTGGGAGGTGTTCCGCGGCCGCCCCGCGAAGGCGCTGATGGAACTGGCCGTGGCGGCCCGCACCGACGACGAGCTGCGTCCCCTGTGCCGCGACCTGAACGAGCGGATCCTGCAGGTCATCCTGGAGACCTTCGAGCGGCTGTTCCCGGAGAACACGCTGCCCCCCGATTTCGTCCCGACGATGCTGCGCGGCGTGTTCGCGATGTTCGTCGGGCTGTCGATACAGAACGCGCTGGACGACGACGCGGACGGCCACCAGAAGGCCGTGCTCCGCCAGGTCAAGGACGTCGCCCAGCTGATCATCCCGGAGCCGGGGCACCCCACGCGCGCCCCGATGCCCGACACGCCCGCCGAGGACGGCGAGAGCCGCAGCGAGCCCTGACCCCCCGAACCCCGTCGGCCCCATCCGACAGCACCACCC
>NZ_SMKB01000234.1:0-10987 GCF_004348575.1 Actinomadura sp. 7K534 | reverse complement strand
GGTCGAGGGGGTCGGGGAGGCCGCCGACCTTGTCCATCCCATGGTTCTGGACGGGCATCTCAGGGCGTTGCGCGAGACGATGCTGTCGTTCGTCTCGCTCGCGGACGGGCTGGTGTGGGGAAACGCGGCGTCTGCGCTAGCCGGGAGCCTCAACGTCGGGCCGTCTGGAGGGTTCCGGGACGCGCTCGTGCGGGAGCTGCTCGGGCGTGAACCGCTGGCCGCTGCGGGAGCCTTCGAGGTAAACGGGTTCGTCCGGCGCAACTGCTGCCTCTACCACCGCGTCCCAGGTGGCGGCATGTGCGGGGATTGCGGGCTCCTGTCCCGGAATCTGAGATGAGGGCCCAAGCAGTGAGACGTTTGCAGTAGAGTGCGCCCATGGCTTCCCGCAGCATTCGCCTGGCCGTCATCCCGGGTGACGGCATCGGTCCCGAGGTCGTCGCCGAGGGGCTCAAGGTCCTCGAGGCCGTCGCCCCGTCCAGCGGCCTGGCGTTCGAGCAGACCTCCTACGACCTGGGCGCCGCCCGCTGGCACCGGACGGGCGAGACGCTGCCCGACGCGGTCCTCGACGAGCTGCGCCGGCAGGAGGTCATCCTGCTGGGCGCCGTCGGCGACCCGAGCGTGCCGAGCGGTGTCCTGGAGCGCGGGCTCCTGCTGCGGACCCGGTTCGAGCTGGACCACTACGTCAACCTGCGCCCGGTGAAGCTCTTCCCGGGCGTCACCACGCCGCTGTCGGGCGTGAAGACGGACGACATCGACATGGTCGTCGTCCGGGAGGGCACCGAGGGCCCCTACACCGGTGTCGGCGGCGTGCTGCGCAAGGGGACCCCGCACGAGGTCGCCACGCAGGAGAGCGTGAACACCGCCTTCGGTGTCGAGCGGGTCGTCCGGTACGCGTTCGAGGTGGCCGCGTCCCGGCCGCGGAAGAAGCTGACCCTCGTCCACAAGGACAACGTCCTCACGTTCGCGGGCGACCTCTACCAGCGCGTCCTCAAGCGGGTGGGCGAGGAGTACCCGCAGGTCTCCACCGACTACGTGCACGTGGACGCGGCGACGATGTTCTTCGTGAACCAGCCGCAGCGGTTCGACACGGTCGTCACCGACAACCTGTTCGGCGACATCATCACCGACATCGGGGCCGCGATCGCCGGCGGCATCGGGCTCGCCGCGTCCGGCAACGTGAACCCCGACCGCACCGCCCCGTCGATGTTCGAGCCGGTGCACGGCAGCGCGCCCGACATCGCCGGGCAGGGCAAGGCCGACCCGACCGCCACGATCCTGTCCGTCGCCATGCTGCTCGACCACGTCGGCGCGGCCGACGCGGCCCGCCGCGTCGAGCAGGCCGTGTCCGACGACCTGGCCGAGCGGGCCGGGCTCGGCGCCCGCTCGACCGCCCAGATCGGCGACGCGATCGCCAAGCGAGTAACCGGCTAGGGGCACGCCTCCGCCGGAACCGAGCACTCCGGGCGTGCCACGCGGCGCGCCCGGTTTTTCGTGCGCGCGGCGCAGATGAGGAGTGGGACTAGACGAAGTACGACAATAGGGACTAAGGAAGCCGAAGCGGCAAAGGGGCCGCCCCGGCGATCCGCGAGAGGACGAACCGCGATGAGCAGCACCCTGGACTTCGAGATCACGCGCAACGAGCGCCCGGCGAGCGCCGCCGAACGCGAGCGCGTCCTGGCCGATCCCGGCTTCGGACGGCACTTCACCGACCACATGGTCACCATCCGGTACTCGGCGGACCGGGGCTGGCACGACGCGCGGCTGGACCCCTACGGCCCGATCCCCATGGACCCGGCCAGCCAGGTGTTCCACTACGCGCAGGAGCTCTTCGAGGGCCTGAAGGCGTACAAGCAGCCGGACGGGTCGATCGTCACCTTCCGGCCGTACATGAACGCGGCCCGGATGAACCGCTCGGCCCGCCGGATGGCGATGCCCGAGATCCCCGAGCAGCTGTTCGTGGACGCGATCGAGCTCCTCGTCCGCACCGACAAGGACTGGGTCCCCGACACCGAGGGCCACAGCCTCTACCTGCGGCCGTTCATGTTCGCCACCACCCGCGCGCTCGGCGTCAACAGCCCCGCGGACGAGTTCCTGTTCGCGGTCATCGCGTCCCCGTCCGGGCTGTACTACCCGCGCGGGATCAAGCCCGTCTCGGTGTGGCTGTCGCAGAACTACACCCGCGCGGCGCAGGGCGGCACCGGCGAGGCGAAGTTCGGCGGCAACTACGCGGCCTCGTTCGCCGGGCAGGCCGAGGCCGTCGAGCAGGGCTGCGACCAGGTCGTCTGGCTCGACGCGGTGGAGCACCGCTGGGTCGAGGAGGTCGGCTCGATGAACCTCATGTTCGTCTACGGGTCGGGCGCGCAGGCCCGCATCCTCACCCCCGCGCTCACCGGGACGCTCCTCGCCGGCGTCACCCGCGACTCCATGCTCAAGCTGGCCCCCGACCTCGGCATCCCCGCCGAGGAGGGCAAGATCAGCATCGAGGAGTGGCAGTCCGGCTGCGCGTCCGGCGAGATCACCGAGGTGTTCGGCTGCGGCACCGCCGCGATCATCAGCCCGGTCGGCCGGGTGAAGGGCGCCGACCGCGAGTGGAGGATCGGGGACGGCGAGCCCGGCGAGGTGTCGATGCGGCTCCGCGGCGAACTGGTCGGCATCCAGTACGGCACCCGCCCCGACCCCTACGGCTGGGTCCACAAAATCGTCTGATCCCGGTGTTCGCGCAGCCCCGGCGCCATGCGCGCCGGGGAATCGCCGTCTCAGCATCCGGACACGCGGCACGAGCATCGCGACCCGTGTGGCAGACTGGACGACATCATGCGCCACAGCCTCGTGATTATCGGCTGGCGCGCCGGCAGCAGCTAACTGGACGACGCCGGCGCGCAGACCTCTCACGTCCGTGAGAGGTCTTTTTTGTGCCCTGGCGCTGATCACTCCCTTGGGGGTTCCGACCATGCAAGGCGACGCGTTCCATGTCTACGACACCACCCTGCGCGACGGCGCACAGCAGGAGGGGCTCAACCTCTCCGTGCCCGACAAGCTCGCCATCGCGCGGCACCTGGACGACCTGGGCGTCGGCTTCATCGAGGGCGGCTGGCCCGGCGCCAACCCCAGGGACACCGAGTTCTTCAGGCGTGCTCGGACCGAGCTGGACCTGAAGCACGCGCAGCTCACCGCGTTCGGCGCGACCCGCCGGGCCGGTGTCAAGGCCGCCGACGACCCGCAGGTGGCCGCGCTGCGCGAATCCGGCGCGCCCGTCGTGACCCTGGTCGCCAAGAGTCACGACAGGCACGTCGAGCTGGCCCTCCGCACGACGCTGGCGGAGAACCTCGCGATGATCCGCGACACGGTCTCCCACCTGCGTGCGGAGGGCCAACGGGTCTTCCTGGACGCCGAGCACTTCTTCGACGGCTACAAGGCCAACCGCGCCTACGCGCTGGAGGCGGTCCGCACCGCCGCCGAGGCGGGCGCCGACGTCGTCGCGCTCTGCGACACCAACGGCGGCATGCTGCCGGACGAGCTGGCCGAGGTCGTCCACGACGTCGTGTCCGCCGGCGTCCGCGTCGGGATCCACTGCCACGACGACTCGGGCTGCGCGGTGGCCAACTCCCTCGCCGCCGTCAAGGCCGGCGCGACCCACGTCCAGGGCTGCGCGAACGGGTACGGCGAGCGCAGCGGCAACGCCAACCTGTTCACGGTCGTCGGGAACCTGCAGCTCAAGCGGGGCATGAACCTCGTCACCGACGCGCAGCTGGGCGAGATGACCCGCATCGCGCACGCCGTCTCCGAGGTCACCAACATCGCGCCCGCCTCGCAGCAGCCGTACGTGGGGCTGTCGGCGTTCGCGCACAAGGCCGGGCTGCACGCGTCCGCCGTCAAGGTCGACCCGGACCTGTACCAGCACATCGACCCGGCCGCCGTCGGCAACGACATGCGGATGCTGGTCTCCAGCATGGCCGGGCGGGCGTCGGTCGAGCTGAAGGGCCGCGAGCTGGGCTACGACCTGTCCGGCGAGAAGGCCAAGGCCGTCGTCGACAAGGTCAAGGACCTGGAGAACACCGGCTACACGTTCGAGGCCGCGGACGCCTCCTTCGAGCTGCTGCTGCGCGAAGAGCTGACCGGCGTCCGGCAGCGGCACTTCGAGGTCGAGTCGTGGCGGTCGATCGTGGAGCGCCGGCCCGACGGGTCCATGGTCAGCGAGGCGACCGTCAAGCTGCACGCCAAGGGCGAGCGGATCATCGCGACCGGCGAGGGCAACGGCCCCGTCAACGCCCTCGACAACGCGCTGCGGATCGCGCTCGGCCGCCTCTACCCGGAGCTGGCGCGGCTGGAGCTCGTCGACTACAAGGTCCGCATCCTGGAGGGCGCGCACGGCACCGACGCCCGCACCAGGGTGCTCATCGAGTCCGGCGACGGTGAGCGCGAGTGGGGCACGGTCGGCGTGGAGGACAACGTCATCGCCGCGTCCTGGCAGGCCCTGGAGGAGGCCGTCACCTACTGCCTGCTCCGCGCGGGATACGACGCCGGCTGAGGGAATCAAACGGGCACCGAACGCATTAACGGGACCATGAGCACCGAGATCAGCGACAACGCCGGGCAGAGCCGCTACGAGATCAGGCTGGACGGGGAACTCGCCGGGTTCGTCACGTACCGGAAGCGCGACGGCGGCATCTCCCTCGACCACACCGAGGTCGACCCGGCGTTCAAGGGCAAGGGCGTGGGCGGTTCGCTCGCCCGCGGCGTCCTGGACGACATCAGGGAGAAGAACCTCTCCGTCATCCCGCTGTGCCCGTTCATCAAGGGGTGGATCGACAAGCACCCCGACTACCAGGACCTGGTGGCCGCCTGACCGGCCTCAGACGGCTCTGAGCTGCGACTCTCCGCCTTCGAGCGTGAGCCAGGCCGACAGCGACGTCTCCTTCAGCCGGACGCGCACGCGCGCGTAGCGGCCGGGGTCGACGAACCCCGGGGCGGACGTGATCACGTTCTCGAACACGAAGTCGGAGGCGACGAACGCCAGGTCGGCGCCCGTCTCGGCGACGCGCTTCTTCACCGCGGGCGCGTCCACCATCCGGCGGGCGGTGATGATCGAGATGCCGGAGACGCCCTTCGGGCCGCGCTGCACGGGACCGACGTGCAGCGCGGCCCGCAGCTGCATCCGGGCGGCCTCGGCGGCCCGCCGGTTGTGCCGGCGCAGCGCCGCGGCCAGGTGCGCGAGCATCGGGTCGACGACCGCCTCGGTCGGCGTGGTCGGCGGGACGACGATGAGGGCGCCGTCGCCGCGGTCCTCCTGGTAGAAGTCCGCGAGGGCGAGGCCCGAGGCGGTGAACGCCTCGTCCAGGAGCCGGTACATGGTCTCCAGCACGTCCCTGCGGTCGGCGTCGGTCCGCGCCGGTGAGCTGAACCCGGTGATGTCGGTGATCAGGACCGTGCAGTTGCCCCCCGACCACTCGGGCAGGGCGCCGGCGTCCTGCGCGGGCCGCTCGGTCTGCCGCCGGTAGACCTGCTGCTCCAGGACGCCGCGGACGCGCGGGTTCCCGTCCAGGAAGGCCGCGAAGTCCCTGGCGCCGACACGGAGCGCCTGGACGTCGCCTTCGGCGGTGACCGTGGCGGACCGGTCCTTGACCATCAGCGCGGCCCGCTCGCCGACGAGCTCGCCCGCACCCCGGAACGCGATGATCCGCTGGTCGGGGCCCTCCTCGACCGACACCCGCGTCCAGCCGGCCAGGATCACGATGACCTCGCCCGCGGGCCCGCCCTCGCGGCAGAGCACGTCCTCCTTGCCGTACGTGTGGGGGCGCGCCACGGCGTACAGCGCATGCCGCTCGCCGGGGCTCAGCGCGCCCCAGAACGTCGTCCCGTCATAGGAGCGGTCGGGCAGGGGGAGGCGCTCGGCCACCCGGAGGCGGCCGGCGAGCGAAGGCGGGGGAGCGGGCGGCGGCCCGCTCGTCTCCTGCAGCGACCCGGCCCGCATGTACTGGACGAACGCGTTCGTCATGGTCACCGCGGGAAGCGACAGGAACGTCAGGCCGCCGACGACCATCGCTCCCGGCGAGCCGTCCAGTGCGTATCCGAGCAGGACGGCGAGGAGCGTCACGGGGGTCGTGACCTTCGCGTTCAGCAGGCCGGTGCCGCCGTGGGAGGTCGCCTGCCTCCACAGCCGCGCCGCGGAACGGTCGGTGCTCACGAATCATTCCTTCCCCCGGGAAGGTGCGGCGTAGTGTACGCCGCCCTCCCGGCGTTCGTCGTGTCCCCACTTCTCCCAACCTTGAGGCTACAATGAGAGTCATACGAAGACCATACATTTGATGTATGAAGTCAGGTGACTATGAGCTATCTTGATGGCGACAATCAAGCGAAGACGGGTCAACGGAGGTTTCCGGGGCAAATGACGGGGGAACCACTAACGTGCACCCTGTACCAGGGGCATGGGTTTGCTGACGGAAGGCTGTATCCTCGCCTCACCCGGCGGCGGCCCCGGCGCCTCCGCCGGACCGGCCCCGCCCCCGATTGGAGTACGCGCTCATGACGAACTCTCGAGCAGCCTCCGACAACTCGGGTGGAACCATGGACGCCGACGACCCCCACCGCGCCGAGGCGGTCCCGCAGGGCGAGCGCGTGACGGTCAACCTGACCGGCAAGGCCGTCCAGTCCCTGCAGCGCCTCCAGGAACTGACCGGCTACAACAAGACCGACTGCATCAACCGGGCGCTGATCATCGCCAACGAGGTCGAGAACATGTCCCGCGAACCGGGCGCGGTCTACTGGCGCGAGACCCCCGACAGCGACCTCATGCTCGTCCGCTTCGTGTGAGCTCGGCCCGCCGCATCGCCTGCGGCCGGCGCCGTTCGGTGATCCGGGTGACCGCGCTCGGCGGGCCCGTGCGCAGCGGTTTCTCGAAGAGCGCGCCCGAGGGCGTTCTGTCGCTGGTGGTGCGGATGGCGACGTCCTTGAAGCCCTGGCGGCGGTAGTAGTCGTGGAGTTCGGTGTTGTCGGTCCAGACGTCGATCCGGATCAGCTCGGCCTTCCGCTGCTGCGCGGCTCCTTTGCGGCCGGCCCACTCGATCAGCTCGGCGCCCAGGCCGAGGCCCGTGTAGTCGCGGTGGACGACGAGGCGGTGCAGGTAGACGGCCTCGGTCTCGCGCTCCCGCGCCGTCCAGAGCTCCTCGTGGCCGATCAGCCTGATGCTGACGGTGCCGATCAGGCGCTCCCTGTCGAACAGCAGCCACGTCTCGCGGTTCAGCAGGGCCTCGTAGACGCGTTTCCGGCGGTCGTCGACGCTGGGCCACGGGTTGGCCCACTGCGTCGTGTTCTTCTTCTCTCGCAGCCACTCGGCCGCGTGGTCGATGAGCCCTAGGACGTCATCGAGTTCGTCCGGCCGGGCTGGGCGGATGCGGTAGCCGATTCGGGTGGCCCGGCTGCGTTGGCGGGCCCCTGTCTCTGTGTCCACGTGCTCCTGACTCCGGGAAAAGCCGAGCCCCCGCCTCCCGGCCGGTCATGAGAGTGCCTCGGGCTCCCACACGCGGTCGGGAAGGGGGGCGTATTCGAATGGTTGCGAGACCTCCGCCGCGGTCGGGCGGCGGGGGTCTATCCGCTTCCGGCGTCGTCGGCCGGCGGGGATTCGCGCGGAGCGTGGTCGGAGGGGCCCAGGCCGGGCGTCCGGAGGACGTCGTCCGGGACCTTCCCGTTGTTGTAGTGCAGCCGTGTGCGGTCGGCGGGCCATACCGTCACGGTGAGCCGGAACGCCTTGCCGTCGGGGGAGTACGCCGTCCGGACGGTCTCGAAGACGACGTCGGCCGCGGAGTCGCCGAGGTTGAAGAACCGCTTCTCGTTCTCGTCGGGGATCCGGGCCCTGATCTCGTCGTGGAAGCCGACCTCGCTGTAGCCGAGCGTCTCGCCGAGGTAGGCGACGGCGCCCTCGGGGATGTCGCGGGGGTAGAGCAGCCGGGACGCGCCTTCGGTGGCGAAGCTGAGCGGATAGAACGAGGTCTGCAGGGCCCAGGGGCGCTCGTCGAGGAACAGCTCCTGGTGGCGGGAGACGAACTCCGAACCGGGGTTCGTCTGGAGGTACCGGGCGATGACCTTCGTGCCCTCCTGGACCTCCACCTTCACCGGGGAGACCGTCACCTCGCGGCTCGCGGGGATGAAGGCGTCCCGGTTGTACCACTGGCCCGACCTGTTGCCCGGCGCCAGCCCCAGCTCGGCCGCCGAGAGCGTCACGTGGACGATGTTGGGCCGGTGGACGACGAAGGTCCCCTTGCCCTGCTCGGAGACGACGAAGCCCTGCTGCTGCAGCCAGGACAGCGCGTCCCGGACGGTGTTGCGGGACGCGCCGTAGTAGGACTCCAGCTCCTTCTCGGGCGGGAGGCGGCGCCGCCCGGACGAGCCGTCCCCGGGCGAGAGGTCCCCGGCCTCGATGCGCTGGAGCAGGTCAGTAGCGATGTCGCGCCAGCGGCGAGGCGTCGTACGGGCCATGGGTCCGCTCCCTTCCCGGCCTGCTCACGGTCGTGCCCCCGCCCCCGACGAGGGATGTACATCGAACCGGACTACATGATCTAAACAAGTAGTTCCCGCCCAACGTGTTTGCAACCTCGAAAAAGGGTAACACCTTTGGTGGGACACTTGTTGGTACAAGTCAACCAGCTAAGAACCCGGACAACACTAGCAGTAGGAACTTTCGGATGTAAGCGATATCCCGAACCAGTCGGAGGAGGGTTCAACCATGCTGGTCGCCCTGTGGGTCCTCGTTCCCACCGCACTGTTCCTCGTCTTCGTCCTCAACGTCCTGCTCATGGGCGTGCGCACGAAGAACCTGCGATTCGCCAGCCAGGAGGCCCGGCCCCGGCCGTCGCTCGGCCGCATCGCGCCGCTGGTCAACGTGGTGGTGCCGGTCGGCGAAGCACGGTCGGGCCCCCGCACCACATGATCTCCGGTCGCCGCGGGGCGGGCCGCTGACCTAAGGAGAGTTCGAGGTGGAAGAGAGTCGGACAGAGCCGGCGCCGGGTGCGCCGGGCGTGTGGGAGGAGCCCAGCGAGTGCGCGAACGCGCTGCTGGTGCTGACGCCGGTTTCCGCGCCTCGCGTGCGGGAGCCGTGGGCCGGAGGCGTGCACGTCGTGGTCACCGGGATCGCGGTCCTGGTGATCACGGCCGAGCTGGGACGGCGCGCGGGCGTGCCGGCGCGGCTGGCGGCCGCCTGCTCGGCGGCGGGGTTCGCCGCGGTCCTCGTGCCTCGGCTGGCCTGCGCGGCGCCTCCTCGCCCCCGTGCGCGGCCGCGGCACCGCCAGGCGGTCACCCTGGCGGCGCGCTGATTGCCCCGCGGGGGCGACGCTGATTGCCCCGCGGGGGCGACGGGGCCCCCGCGCACGGCACCGTCCGGTCTCCCCACCCGATGACGAGGGGTAGCGAAGGGAGGAATGGGGTGAAGGGGGCTGTTCGTGCTGCCTTCAGGAAGATTTCTACCCTAGGAAACGGGACATAACGGATCTTTTCCCTCATACTTCTAGGAGACGGAAGAGAGAGGGATGATCCAGTGATCGGCCGTATTCGCCCCCTGCCTCACCCGGACCCCTTCGTCGAAGCCACCCGCGGATACATCACCCGTGTCGGTGACGCGCTTCAGGAACGGGGAACGCCGCTGTCGAAGGTTTGGCTCGACCCCTCGCACCCCCGGGACGCGACCTTCGTCCTCGGGCTCCAGGCCCTCGTGTGGAACGAGTCCGAAGGATTCGTCCTCGGCGAGTACATCTCCGGTGAACCCGGCGTCCGGACGGTCCTGCGCGACCCGGTCCGGCTCGGCGGAGGGGTCCTGCCCGACCCCCGCGCCGTCCCCGCGCTCCTGGAAGGCGGCGTCGCCGCGGGGCCGCCGGCCCCGCTGCGCCCCTTCACCGCGGGCCACGACGGGTTCGAGGACCGGCTCGCCCGCTACTCGTATGGCGAAAATCGGTCGTTCGACTGAACGGGGGTCTTTGCGCCGGTAACGGAATGCTTCCGGAGGAATTTCGCCAAACATGGCGAAAGCGGTGGCGGATTTCGGGCGGAGCGTCCACCATGGGTTCCGCACGGCGCGTGCGAGCCTTCCGCGCGCCGTCATCCACCGACCCGAACCACCGGAGTGATCGCATGCCTGTCCGACGCTGGAGCCCCGAGGATCTCGGGCGTCCGACGGACGGCACGTGGGCGGACGTGGCCTTCGGCCTGGGGGAGATGTACGAGCGCGAAGGCGATCTGAAGCAGGCCGCGGACTGGTACCGGCGCGCCGCCGAGTCCGGCCGCCCCGCCGCCGCGCTGCGGCTCGGCGCCGTCCTCGGGCGCAGGGCGGACGCGGGCGCCGCCGACGACTCGGTCTCGGCCGAGGACCTGCTGGCCGAGGCCACCCGCTGGCTCAGCGGCGCCCAGAACGCCACCACCCCGGACGCCATCGAGCTCATCACCGACACGCTCAACCGGCAGCTGCGCCAGGCGGCCCGCCGCGGCCTGGAGCCGACCCCCGCCGGCTGACCGGTTCGCGGTACCTCTGAACCGAATCGCCGTGCCCGTCGTCGGACTCCATGAGATCGACGAGTGGAGGGTGACGAGTTGAGCGGCGAGGAGCCCGGGTACGTTCCCCCGGACCACAAGACGACCGCCGAGTTCCGCGTCCGCGGCCGGGCCGCCGAATCCGAGACCGCCGCGGCGGGCCCGGAGGCGACCTTCGTCGACCGGCCCGTGGACGACCTCGCCGGCTCCGGAGCGACCCTCCAGGACGTCCCGCAGGACGATCTCGTCGAGGACGATCCCGAGGACGACCTGGACGTGACCTTCCAGGACTCCCTGATCCCCGGCATGGACGACGAGGCGCCCGCGACCCTCACCGACGGCCCGGAGACCTTGGACACCGTCACCGACGGTCCGGAATCCTCGAACACCGTCACCGACGTGCCGCTCCCGTCCGTGCGGTCCGCGCCGGAGGCGGCCGTGTTCGCGATGCCCGCCCCGGCGTACGCGCAGGCCC
>NZ_SMKB01000233.1:0-11078 GCF_004348575.1 Actinomadura sp. 7K534 | reverse complement strand
GGGATGGACCCCGCAGCCCCCCGGGACGCGGTACCCGAGCCCGCAGCCGACGGGAACTCCCCCGGGCGCGGCGGGCGCACCGCCGGCGACGGGGAGCCCCGCGGCGGCGGAGACCGCGACTGACATCCCCCTCCCCGGCGGCAGCGGCGAGCCGGGGGTGGACACGCTCCCCGGCGGCGGCCCGGGGGAGCCCCCCAAGGGCGGCGGCACGGGCCAGGCGACCGGTGGCGGCGGCGGCCTGCTGCGCTCCGGCGCGATCATGGCGGTGGGGACGCTCGCGTCCCGCGTCACCGGGTTCCTGCGGACGGCGGTCATCGTCGCCGCGCTCGGCACCGGCATGCTCGCCAACGCCTACAACACCGCCAACACGGTCCCCAACCAGATCTACGACCTGCTGCTCGGCGGCATCCTCGTCAGCGTCATCGTCCCGCTGCTGGTGCGGGCCAAGGAACGCGACCGCGAGTACGGCGAGCGGTACGAGCAGCGGGTGTTCACCCTCGCGGTGATCGGCCTCGCCGTCCTCACCGTGATCGCGGTGCTGTGCGCGCCGCTGTTCATCGACATCCTCGCGGGCAGCTTCACCGGCGACCAGCGGGACGTCGCGATCCTGTTCGCGCGGTTCTTCCTGCCCCAGCTGTTCTTCTACGGCGTCGGCGCGTTCGCCGGGGCGATCCTCAACACCCGCGGCAGCTTCGGCGCCCCGATGTGGGCGCCCGTGCTGAACAACATAGTGGTGATCGGCGTCGGCGGCGCGTTCCTCGCGATCACCGCCGGGCCGGTCACCCCGTCCGACATCACCGACGGCCAGATGATGCTGCTGTCCCTCGGCACCACCGGCGGGATCGTGCTGCAGACGGTCGCGCTGTGGCCGTCCCTGCGCAAGGTCGGGTTCCGGTGGCGGCCGCGGCTGGACTTCCAGCGCGGCGAGATCGGCGAGGTCCTGCGGCTGGGCGCCTGGACGCTCGTGTACGTCGTCGCCACGCAGGCCGCGTTCGCCGTCGTGACCGCGCTGGCGAACCGCGCCGGGAACCTCGCGGTGGACGAGGGCATCGGCGAGGGCTACGGGTACACGCCGTACTTCAACGCCTACCAGCTCTTCCAGCTGCCGTACGCCATCGTCGGCGTCTCGGTGATCACCGCGCTGCTGCCGCGGATGAGCCGGTTCGCCGCCGAGGGCAAGACCGCGGACCTGCGCGCCGCGTTCTCCACCGGGCTGCGGCTCTCCTCGGTGATCATCATGCCGGCGGCGGCGCTGATGCTGGTGCTCGGCCCGGAGATCACCACGGTGCTGTTCGCGCACGGCAACACCTCCGCCGACGACGCCCTGGTCATCGCGCGGGTGATGCAGATGTTCGCGATCGCGCTCGTGCCGTTCTCGATCTACCAGCTGATGCTGCGGGTCTTCTACGCCCACCGCGACACCAGGACGCCCGCGCTGATCGGCATGGTCACCGTCACGACCAACATCATCATGGCGTTCACCGCCTACAGCGTCCTGGACGTCCGGTGGATCGTGGTCGGCATCGCCGGCGGGTTCGCGATCACCAACGTGGTCGGCACGCTGACCTGCTGGCTGGTCCTGCGCCGCAAGCTCGGCGGCATCGACGGGCGGCGCATCGTCGGCGGCCACCTTAAGCTCGCGGTCGCGATCTGGCCGCTGATCGGGTTCGCCTACGCCACGCGCACCGTCGCCGACGCCGTCGGCGATACCTCCACGCTGGTCCCGGCGCTCATCACGCTGGTCGTCGGCTCCGCCGGCGGCGGGATTCTGTACCTGGTCTTCACGAAGCTCCTGCGGGTGGACGAGGTCCAAACGGCGATCTCCACCTTCGCCCGGAAACTGCCCGGCCGCTGACCTCCGCGCCCGGAAAGCACGGCAAAGTAAAAAGGACGCGCGGCGATAAGGCGGGCCACTCGTGCGAGTAGCCACTACCATGTGGGGGACTACGGCTTGCGGGGCGACACCCTGGGGAACGCAAAGAGGAGGGTCGGAGGCGTAAGCTGCCACGCCACTAACATGGGATCTGACCACCTGCGCAGGACGCTGCCGTGAGCACGTCCGTCATCGAGCCCGGCACACGTCTCGCCGGCCGCTACCGGCTTGAGGAGCGCATCAGCGACTCAGGCGGATCGAGCCTCTGGAAGGCCATCGACGAGATCCTCGCCCGGGCCGTCGCCGTCCGCACCTTCGACCCGAAGTTCCCCCGGATCGGCGAGGTGGTCACCTCCGCCCGCGCGGCGAGCCGGCTCACCGACCCGCGGCTCACCCAGGTGTTCGACGCCGACGACAGCGGCGAGAGCGCCTACGTCGTCAGCGAATGGGTCGCCGGCGAGACGCTGGAGGGCATGCTCGCCAAGGCGCCGCTGGAGCCCGGCCGCGCCGCGACGCTGCTGTACGAGGCGTCCGAGGCCATCGCCGCCGCGCACGCCGCGGGCCTGTCGCACCTGTGCCTCACCCCCCGCGACCTCGTCTGGACGACCGGCGGCACCGTGAAGCTGCTCGGCGTCGCGACCAACGCCGTCCTCGGCGACATGCACTCCGACGACCCCGGCGGCGACGACGTCCGCGGCCTCGGCCGGATGCTGTACGCGGCGCTCACCGCGCACTGGCCCGGCGACGAGAGCGGCTCCGCGCTGCCCGCCGCGCCCGCGGCCGACGGCGTCCCGTACGCGCCCCGGCAGGTCCAGGCCGGCATCTCGCACGCGGTCGACGCGCTCGTGTGCCGCTGCCTCGGCATCGGCCGGGCCGAGCCGCTCGCGTCCCCCGCCGACCTGGCCAAGGCGCTGCGCGGCGTCCCCCGGACCCCGCTGCCGCTGTTCGCCGGGCTCGGCAACGCCCAGCCGCCGACCCCGCGCCCCGCGGCTCCCCGCCGCGCGACGTCGACGACGACGCGGCCGGACCAGCCGTCCGCGCGGGACCGCACGCACGCGTCGCACGTCCCGCCGCCGCGGACGCGCGCCCAGCACGCCGACTACGCGCCGCCGGCGGCGTCGTCCACCCGCACGACACCGGCCCGCAGCCGCGGCGCGCACAGCAGCGGTGGCGGGTCGGGTCCCTTCGGCAACCGCGCGCTCCTCGGCGTCGCCGCGGCGGCGCTCACCGTCATCGTCGGCATAGGCGTCTGGGCGCTGTCCAGCGGCGGCGGCGACCCGGAGGGCGGCGGCGTCACCGACCCGGGCCAGCAGAGCGCGCAGCCCAAGCCGTCCGTGGTGAAGCTGGACGCGCAGAACGCGACCCCCTTCCAGGACTCGCGCCCCACCAACCAGGACACCGCCATCGGCGACGACATCGAGACGGTCATCGACGGGCGGCCGAGCGGCGAATGGGCGACGCAGCGCTACGCCGACGCCAACTTCGGCAACTACTCCAAGGGCCTCGGCGTCCTGCTCGACATGGGCAAGCCGGTCAAGATCGCCAACGTCAAGATCCACTCGCC
The DNA here is from genome assembly GCF_004348575.1 of Actinomadura sp. 7K534. Classification (NCBI taxonomy): domain Bacteria; kingdom Bacillati; phylum Actinomycetota; class Actinomycetes; order Streptosporangiales; family Thermomonosporaceae; genus Actinomadura; species Actinomadura sp. 7K534. The sequence continues at coordinate 7,641 of NZ_SMKB01000233.1, read as the reverse complement.
GGTCAGCGGCGGGACGCTGCAGGTCAGGGTGGGCGACTCGCAGTCGCTGAGCGGCCTGAAGGCGGTCGGTCAGCAGACGCCCAACGGCGGCGAGATCACCGTCACCGCCAACCCGCACGTCACCGGGCAGTACGTCCTCGTCTGGTTCACCAAGCTCCCCTCGTCGCCCGCCAAGGGCAGGCTCGGCGAGGTCACCGTCTACGGCGCGGCGGGCTGATCTCCCTCGTTGCGGTGCTCCTGAGCTGTGACGGGGAGTGGCGCATGTCTGTATCGTGCCTGTGAGCAGATTGTCCCCTCGCCCCCAGGAACCTGTGGTGCATTCCCCAGCAGCCGGTCGTGGACGCCCCGCACCGACCGAGCGTCCAGAACACGAAAGCGGCCGCTCATGACATCGGTGAGCATGCGTCGGGTCGACGAGGTGCCCGACAAGGAGCTCCTCGCCCGCCACGCCCAGGGGGATCCGCACGCGTTCGCCGAACTCGTGCACCGCCACCGCGACCGCATGTGGGCCGTCGCCCTGCGGACCATCGGCGACCCGGAGGAGGCGGCGGACGCGCTGCAGGACGCCTGCCTCTCGGCGTTCCGCGCCGCCGCGCGGTTCCGCGGCGACGCGGCCGTCACCACCTGGCTGCACCGGATCGTCGTCAACGCGTGCCTGGACCGCATCAGGCGCAAGTCCGTCCGCCCGGCGACGCCGATGGGCGACGACGCCACGTTCGACGCCGTCGCGCCGAAGATGCCCGACCCGACCGACGCACACGGCGTCTCCCTCGACGTGACCACGGCGCTGCAGCAGCTCCCCTACGAGCAGCGCGCCGCCCTCGTCCTCGTCGACATGATGGGCTACTCCGTCGACGACGCCGCGCAGGTCATGGAGGTCCCAGCCGGAACGATCAAGAGCCGGTGCGCGCGGGGCCGCGCCAGGCTCGCGCCGCTTCTCGTGCACCACCGGAACCGACGGGAACACAAAAACGTCGGAGGTGTGGAAGGAGGTGGCATGCCCAAGTGAACCCCGCACATCTTGACTACGACGTCCTGGCCGACCTGGCCGAGGGACTGCTCGAAGACGACGAAGCCGCCTCCGTCAGCGCGCACCTCGACACCTGCGCCGAATGCCGCGACCTGTCCGCCGACCTTGCGGACGTGTCCCGGATCCTGGCGGAGGCACCCGTGCCGTCCATGCCCGCCGAACTGGCCGAGCGCATCGACACCGCGATCGCCGCGGAGTCGCTGAACACGGCCACCGTGGTGAGCATGGAGCAGCGGCGCGGAAGGCGCCATTGGCGGATGCTCTCGGCGGCCGCCGCGGCCGTGATCGTGGTCGGCGGCGGAGCGGCGGTCGGCTCGATCGCCCTGGACGGGGCGGACACCGAGGACGGCGCCGCGAATACCCCGCCGCAGGACAGCTCCACTTCGACCGAGGTAGGGCCGAAGGCGGCCGTTCCATCGCCCGCACCGGCCTTCAACGTCGCCCGCAGCGGCACCGACTACCGGGCCGGCGAACTCGGCTCCCAGGTCGCCGAACTCCTGGACAGCAGGCGGCAGGCCGCCGCGGCGGACCCGGCCGGTCCACGGCTCAGGGGCTGCGTCTACGCCGTCACCCAGGGGAAGGCTCCCGACCTCGTCGACGAGGCCGCCTACGAAGGGAAACCCGCCTACGTCATCGCGGCACGCGGCGACGAGTCCGGCAAGTGGAACGTCTGGGTCGTCGGCCCGGACTGCTCCGCCGGCGACCCCGGCGTCCTGAAGACGCTGAAGAACACCTGACCCGCCCCGCGCCCGGCCGCCACGCGCTCTAGAGGGAGTCCAGGAAGTCCAGGGCGATCGTCCAGGCGCGCTCGGCGGCCTCGGCGTCGTGGTCGGGCAGGTCCGGGTCGGTGAACAGGTGCCCGGCGCCCCGGTAGCGGAAGATCTCCACGTCCGCGCCCGCGCGGCGCATCCGCAGGTACCAGGCGTTCAGCCAGTCGACCGGCTCGTAGGTGTCGGGATCGGCGACGTGCAGCTGGACGGGGATGTCGGTGGAGACGTCGTCCGCCATGTCGGACGTTCCGTGCAGAAGCAGCAGCCCGGCGGCCTTGGCGTCCGCGAACGCGAGGTTCTGGGCGAGCGAACCACCGAGCGAGAACCCCGCGTACACGAGGCCGCCCTCACCCACCAGCGGCGCGGCCGCCGCCACGGCCCGCCGCAGCAGCTCGTCCCGGCCGATCTCCTCCTTGATCTCGATGCCCGCCTCGGACGTGTCGACGACCCGTCCGTCGTAGAGGTCGGGAACATGCACCTCATGCCCGGCCGCACGCAGCCGCTCGGCCGCCTGGAGCACCGCGGGCCGCAACCCGTACATCGAGTGGAGAAGCAGAACACGCGCCATGCCCCACACCCTATGACCAAGCATGCAGACGGCCCGGCGGATACCGATCAGCTCTGAAGGCGGGCTGTGAGCCCGCGGGACCTCGATCGGGCGGCGCCTCCGGCAGGTCGCGAGCGACGCCGCGCGATCACGCCACAGGGCTCGCCGCGGGCCCGTCGCATGGCCGCCGCGGGCCCGCCGGAGGCCGCTCCGGCGCCCGACGCTGGGACGCCGCGACGGACACGCCGGTGTGGCGGGAATCAGCGGGGCCTAGGATCGGTTGACGCGACTAGCGGCACAGGTGGCCATGGAGGAGAGGCGCAGAACAGTGAGCGACGTCCGTAACGTCATCATCATCGGATCGGGCCCCGCGGGCTACACGGCCGCCGTCTACGCCGCCCGCGGCGACCTGAAGCCGCTGGTGTTCGAGGGCTCGGTGACGGCCGGTGGTGCCCTGATGAACACCACCGACGTGGAGAACTTCCCCGGCTTCCCGGACGGCATCCTGGGCCCGGACCTCATGGACAACCTGCGCAAGCAGGCCGAGCGCTTCGGCGCCGAGCTCATCACCGACGACGTCACCGAGGTCGACCTCACCGCGGACCCCAAGGTCGTCAAGGTCGGCGATGAGACCTACCTCGCCAGGACCGTGATCGTCGCGACCGGTTCCGGGTACCGGGAGCTGGGCCTGCCGGACGAGAAGCGCCTGTCCGGGCGCGGCGTGTCCTGGTGCGCGACCTGCGACGGCTTCTTCTTCCGCGACCAGGACATCGCCGTCGTCGGCGGCGGTGACACCGCGATGGAGGAGGCGATCTTCCTCACCAAGTTCGCCCGCTCCGTCACCGTGATCCACCGCCGCGACCAGCTGCGCGCCTCCAAGATCATGCAGGAGCGCGCGTTCGCCAACGAGAAGATCAAGTTCCTGTGGGACAGCGAGGTCACCGGCATCACCGGCGACGACCGCGTCACCGGAGTGACCGTCCGGAACACGAAGACCGGTGAGGTGTCCCAGATGGAGGTCACCGGCCTGTTCATCGCGATCGGCCACGACCCGCGCAGCGAGCTTTTCGCCGGCCAGCTGGAGACCGACACCGACGGCTACCTGCTGGTCGACTCCCCGACCACGAAGACGAAGGTTCCCGGCGTGTTCGCCTGCGGCGACGTGGTCGACCACATCTATCGTCAGGCCGTCACCGCCGCCGGCACCGGCTGTGCGGCCGCCATCGACGCCGAGCGGTGGCTCCAGGACCAGGACGCCGCGGACAACGTCCCGCAATCCTGAGTAACCGTCACACGCGTCCGCCGCCGGACGCTTCTCGTGCGACGGGGCCCTGGACAGCACGCCCGCACCCGGCCTCCGGAGCACGACCGCTAGACACGCGCGGAGCCCCACCTGCGCGCGAGAACAGAGGAGAACCATGAAAGCCGTGACCGACGCCGACTTCAAGTCCGAAGTCCTGGAAAACGACAAGCCCGTTCTCGTCGACTTCTGGGCCGAGTGGTGCGGCCCCTGCCGCATGGTGGCGCCGATCCTGGAGGAGATCTCCAAGGAGCACGGCGACAAGATCGAGATCGTGAAGCTCAACATCGACGAGAACCCGCAGGTGCCGCAAAAGTACGGCATCATGCAGATCCCGACGATGAACGTCTACAAGGGCGGCGAGGTCGTCAAGCAGATCATGGGCGCCAAGCCCAAGGCGGCCCTCCTGAAGGACCTCTCCGAGTTCATCTGAACTTCCGAACTGCGCCTGTGGCCCGCACTCCACCAAGGAGCGCGGGCCACAGGCATCTAAGCACCCCGCATATGGATGAAAAGCGTGCCCCGCCCGCCCAGGGGGCGGACCGCTTACCTCCAGCGTCAAGCCTCACCAAGACGTGGGGCAGCGAAATCGCGTCCTGTGGATAACCCGTGGTGGGAGACCCCGCCCCGCCGCCAGGGGAGAGTGATTGGACGTGGTGGACGAGGGAGCCGTCGTAGAAGGGCTGAGAGAGTCCTAGACGGGCCGTAGGGCGCCTTCCGGGGTCATGGAGCCGAGGAGGCGTTCCAAGGCGACCTCGACGTCCTCACGCCACGAGAGGGCCGACTTCAGCTCCAGCCGCAGCCGCGGATACCGGTGATGCGGGCGGACGGTCTTGAACCCGACCGACAGCAGGTAGTCGGCGGGCACCATGCACCCGCCCTCCTCGCCCTTCAGATCGCCGAACGCCTCGATCGCCTTCACCGCGCGCCGGGTGAGATCCTTCGCGACGCCCTGCACCAGCATCCGGCCGAGCCCGCCGCCCGCGAACTCCGGCAGGATGTGCCCGGTCATCAGCAGCACCGCGTCCGCGCTGACGGGACTCGTCGGGAACGCCACCGAGCGCGGGACGTACAGCGGCGGCGCGTACATGACGAAACCCGCGGGGACGTTGTCGACGTACACGATCTTGCCGCAGCTGCCCCATTCGAGGAGCGTCGAGGAGGTCCACGCCTCCTTCTCCAGGGCGGAGTCACCGGTCGCCAGCGCCCGGTCCCGGCTGACCGGGTCGAGCTCCCAGAACACGCAACTGCGGCAGCGATGCGGCAGATCGCCGAGATTGTCCAGCGTGATGTTGACCAGACGACGCGACACCGGGTCGGCACCCCCTGTTGCGATCGAAACCTGCGGCCGGGCCGGGCCGGCGGGCTTCTCGGGCGGAACGCCACTCGCGGAATCCCCGGAAACATTCCGGGATCCTCGGGCATCGTATCGGACAGGGGAGTCCCTACCCCGATGGCGCGCCCGGTAAGGATCTTGCGCCGGAACCGCCCGCCCGAAGCGTCCCGGCGACAGGACGAACCGAGGCGACGCGCTAGGGGCTGCGCCGGATCGTCCCAGCCAATGGCGTAGTTTGCAGGGCAAGCCAGTCCACCTCGGAGGTGCCTCGTGGAACAGCATTCGCGCACAGATGCCTACACCGATCGCTATGCCGCGCGCGCCGCCGGCATGGTGCCCTCCGAGATCCGGGCTCTGTTCGCGATGGCCGCCCGTCCCGAGGTTGTCTCCCTCGCCGGCGGGATGCCGTACGTCTCCGCGCTCCCCCTCGACGCCGTCGGCGAGATGGTCGGAGAACTGGTCGCGGGCAAGGGCGCGGACGTCCTGCAGTACGGATCCGCGCAGGGCGACGGACAGCTCCGCGAGCACATTTGCGAGGTGATGTCCCTCGAGGGCATCCAGGCGTCCGCGGACGACGTCGTCGTCACCGTCGGCGCCCAGCAGGCACTCGACCTCATCACCAAGATCTTCATTGACCCGGGCGACGTCATCCTCGCCGAGGCGCCTTCCTACGTCGGTGCGCTCGGCACGTTCGCGTCCTACCAGGCGGACGTCGTGCACGTCCCCCTCGACAACGCGGGCCTCGTTCCCAGCGCGCTCCGCGAGACCCTGGCGCGGCTGCGCCGGGAGGGACGCTCGGTCAAGTTCCTCTACTCCGTCCCGACGTTCCAGAACCCCGCGGGCGTCACGCTGACCACCGCGCGCCGCGCGCAGATCCTCGAAATCTGTGCCGAATACGACGTCCTGGTCGTCGAGGACAACCCGTACGGGCTCCTCGGCTTCGAGGGCGAACCCATGCGGGCGCTGCGTGCGGACGACTCGGACCGCGTCATCTACCTCGGCTCGTTCTCCAAGACGATCGCCTCCGGCCTCCGTGTCGGCTGGGTGCTGGCGCCGCACGCCGTCCGGGCCAAGCTCGTGCTGGCCGCCGAGTCCGCGATCCTGTGCCCGTCCAACTTCTCCCAGCTCGCCGTCCGGGAGTACCTCGCCACGCAGCCGTGGCGGGAGCAGATCAAGGACTTCCGCGAGCTCTACCGGGCGCGCCGCGACGCGATGCTCGACTCCCTCGAACAGCTCATGCCGGACGGCTGCACCTGGACGCGCCCCAACGGCGGCTTCTTCGTCTGGGTGACGCTCCCCGAGGGCCTCGACGCGAAGGCCATGGCGCCCCGCGCGATCGCCGAACGGGTCGCGTACGTCCCGGGGACCGGCTTCTTCGCCGACGGGACCGGCCACCGCCACATGCGGCTCTCCTACTGCTTCCCCGAGCCCGGCCGGATCCGCGAGGGCATCCGGCGGCTCGCCGGAGTGGTGGAGGATGAGATCCGACTCCGGGACACCTTCGGCGGTGCCGTCACGGGCGGCTCCACCGGCTTCCAGGCGCCCGGCCCGGACGTCGTCTGAATGTTTCACGTGAAACGTGCCGGCCTCGCCGACCGGGGGGCCGGCGCTTTCGTTTCGCACCCCGTCACGTAGAGGAGTACCAACCAGTGGAACTCGGGCATGTCGTCGTCCTGGCCGGGGGACTCTCCTACGAGCGGGAGGTCTCACTCCGCTCAGGCCGCCGCGTATCGGACGCACTGCGCGCCCTGGACATACCCGTCGAACTCCGCGACGCGGACGCGACACTCCTCGATTCCCTCACCGAAGACCCGCCGGACGCCGTGTTCCCCGTCCTGCACGGCGCCGCGGGGGAGGACGGCTCGATCCGCGACATCCTTGAACTCCTGGACGTCCCCTACGTCGGCGCCCGTCCCGACGCCTGTCGTGTCGCCTGGGACAAGCCCACCGCCAAGTCCGTCGTGCGACGCGCCGACCTCCGGACCCCCAAGTCGGTCGCGCTTCCCAAGGAGATCTTCCACGACCTCGGTGCGGCGTCCGTTCTGGATCGAATCATCCGCAGTCTCGGCCTTCCGCTCTTCGTGAAGCCCACCCGAGGCGGATCGGCTCTCGGTGCCTCCGTCGTCCACGACGCCGCCGACCTCTCCGCCGCCATGGTCGGCTGCTTCGCCTACGGCGATTCCGCGCTCGTCGAGCAGTACGTCGCCGGCACGGAGGTCGCCGTCAGCGTCATCGAACGCGACGGCGTCCCCGTGGCGCTCCCCGCCGTCGAGATCGTCGCCCCCGGCGGACGCTACGACTACACCGCCCGCTACGACGCCGGCGACACGGAGTTCATCACCCCGGCCCGCCTCACGCCCGACGCCACGGCCCGCGCCACCGCCGCCGCCGTCACGGCCCACCGCGCCCTCGGCCTCCGCGACCTCTCCCGCACCGACCTCATCGTCTCCCCCGACGGCGAAGTCCACTTCCTGGAAGTCAACGTCGCCCCCGGCATGACCGAGACGAGCCTCTTCCCCCGAGCCATCAGCGGCGCCGACCTAGACCTGGGCGAAGTCTGCCGAGACCTACTCGCCACCCGCCTCTCCTAACCTCCGGGCGCACGCGCCATACACCTGCGCGGCAAGCGCATCCCCCATGCCCGCCATCCACCACCCC
>NZ_SMKB01000232.1:0-11154 GCF_004348575.1 Actinomadura sp. 7K534 | reverse complement strand
GCGGCAGAAGTGTATAAGAGACAGTCCCGCAGCGCCTCGAGCGACGTGCCCCCGGCCTCCGCGACCCGCTCGGCCGGAACGTCGGCTTCGACCTCGGACGCCTCGATGCCCGTGTCCACGAGCACCACGTCGCATCCCAGAGCCCGCACCCGCTCACGCAGCCATGCGTACTCGGCCCCCTTGGTATCGAGCGTCCCCACCAGCACCACAGTTGCCATGAAGGACGAGTTCCCCACCGCGCCGCCCCGCAACCGGTCCCCCGCAACCGGCATCGGCCAAGGAGGGGCGTCAGGCAGGAGTCGGCGTCTGCGCCTCGGTGATGAGGCCGTCCTCCAGGTGGAGGACGCGGTCGGCCTCGGTCAGCAGGGTCTCGTCGTGCGTGGCCACCAGCACCGTCACGCCTTCGCTGGCGACGAGGGCGCGGAGGAGGGGCATGATCGCGGAGGCGGTCTCGGAGTCGAGCTGGCCGGTGGGCTCGTCCGCCAGGAGCAGGCGGGGGCGGTTGGCCAGGGCGCGGGCGATGGCCACGCGCTGGCGCTGCCCGCCGGAGAGCTCGTGGGGGCGCTGGGCCGCGTGGTCCGCGAGGCCGACGAGGGCCAGCAGGACGCGGACGCGCTCGTCCCGTTCGGCGGGCGGCGTGCGGACGAGACGGAGCGGCACCTCGACGTTCTCGGCGGCGGACAGCACGGAGATCAGGCCGTGCGACTGGAAGACGAACCCGATGTCGTCGCGGCGCAGGGCGAGGAGGTCGTCCTCCGGGAGGGCGCCGACGTCGCGGCCGTTGACGCGGACGGTGCCGCCGTCGGGGGTGTCGAGGCCGCCGATCAGGTTGAGGAGGGTCGTCTTGCCCGAGCCCGAGCGGCCCTTGATCGCGACGAGCCGCCCCGGCTCGACGGAGAAGGACGCGCCGCGCAGGGCCGGGACCTCGATCCCGCCCGTCCGGTAGGTACGGGTGAGCCCCTCGACGGCCACCATGGGGTCGGTCATTCGCGCTCCTCACCGGGCCGGACCCGGATGTGGTCGGTCTCCAGGTTGAGCCGGACGCGGTCGCGCATGCCGAGCGCCTCGGTGAACGGCGCGGGGAGCTGCACCCGCCCGGCCCGGTCGAGCACGGCGTACTCCTCGGCGGCGCCGGCGCGGCGGCGGACCTCGCTGCTCGTGCGGCCGTCGCGGATGCCGACCGTGCGGTCGACGTGCCCGGAGATCTGCCGGTCGTGGGTGACGACGACGGTGGTGGTGCCGAACTCCTCGTTGACCTGGCGGAGCGCGGCGAAGACCTCGGCGGCGGTGGCGGTGTCGAGCTCGCCGGTGGGCTCGTCGGCCAGCACGACGCGGGGCTCGTTGGCGACGGCGACCGCGACGGCGATGCGCTGCTGCTGGCCGCCGGACAGCTCGTCCGGGCGGCGGCCCGCGCAGTCGCCGACGCCGAGCATGCCGAGCAGCTCGGCGGCGCGGGTGGCGCGTGCCCGGCGGGACCGCCCGGCGAACCGCATCGGGAGCTCGACGTTCTGCGCGGCGGTCAGGTACGGGAGCAGGTTGCGGGACGTCTGCTGCCAGATGAAGCCCACCCGCTCGCGCCGGAACGCCAGCCGCTCCCGCGCCGCCATCGTGAGCAGGTCGGAGCCGGCGACGCGGGCGACGCCGGCGGTCGGCACGTCCAGGCCGGACAGGATGTTCAGCAGCGTGGACTTCCCCGAGCCGGACGCGCCGACGACGGCGACCAGCTCGCCGGGGTCGACGAGCAGGTCGAGGCCCTGGAGCGCGACGACCTCGACCCCTTCGGTCTTGTAGATGCGGACCAGGTTGTCGCAGACGATGTGGGCGCCCTCGCCGTAGCCGGGCGTGCGTTCGGCGGCGCGGCGCTCCAGTTCGGCGAGGTCGGGCGTGTCGGTCATGGGTCCCCCGTTCTCAGGGCGGTTCCGGGGCGGGAGTCGGCGGCGCGGTCGACGGCGACGGCAGCGGCGGCGGCGAGCAGCAGGGCCGCGGCGAGCCCGAGCAGCGCGGGTGCGCCCGGGAGGTGCGCGGCGGCGGCGAAGCCCCCGGTGTAGGGGCGCAGGTCGGCGGCGGGGCCGATGATCCGGGGCAGCAGCAGGCCGAGCGCCCAGCCGGCCCCGACCGCGCAGAGCAGGACGGGCGCGATCTCGGCGAGCGCGAGCGCCCTGCTCTGCCGGCGGCTCAGCCCGAGGGCGCGGAGGCGGGCGACGGTGCGGCCCCGTTCGCGCGCCCCCACGACGAGGACGAGCAGCACGGCGAGGAACCCGTACGCGCCGCCGGCGAGCGCGACGTCGCGGAACGTGCCGTGCACGACGGAGACGAGCGGGGCGCCGGCCATGCCGTCCAGCACGTCCTGCCGCAGCCGGACGTCCCGGCCGGGGACGGCGGCGCGCAGCGCCTCGGCGTCCAGTCCCTCCCCGGCGACGAAGACCTCGGACGGGAAGCCCTTCGCCTCGGCGAGCAGCTTGTACGGGACGACGGCGAACGCCGACCCCGGGTCCAGTCCGGGGAAGCGCTCGATCCGCCCGGCCGGCGTGACGCGCATCGGGTCGAGGCCGGGGCGGCTCAGCGTCACGGCGTCCGTGCCGAGGAGGCGGAAGGCGGACTCCGAGAACCAGGCGCCGGACGCGTCCGGCACGCCGGGCGTACCGGGCGCGATTTCGCGGTAGGCGTCCAGGTCCACGCCGAGCACCGTCACCGGGACCCGGTCCCCCTCGGCGGTCACGTTCGTCACGACCCGGGCCGGGACCGCCCCGGTCACGCCGCGCACCGCGCGGATCCGGCGGAGCGCGGCGTCGTCCACGGGCCCGGCCGAGATCCGGGCGTCGGCCCCCACCTCGGCCCAGGACGCGCGCTCCTGCCCGTCGCGCAGCGAGGTGCCGACGGTCGCGGTGAAGCCCGCGACGGCCGTGGCGATGAGCAGGACGGCCAGCGGCAGCGTCCCGGCGAGCCCCTGCCGTCCGGCGCGGGCGACGCCGAGGAACGCGACGGCCCCGCGCCGCCGCCGCAGGTACGGCCCGGCGGCGCGCAGCAGGTAGGGGTAGGCGCGCAGGACGAGGACGCCGAGCGCCGCGCCGAGCAGCACCGGCACGGCCGCGACCAGCGGGTCGGTCCCCGCGGCGGCGCCGCGGCCGCGGACCAGCACCACACCGATCACGGCGAGCGCCACGAGCAGGAGGTCGAGGACGAGCCGCCGCCGGGACGGCCGCGCCGCGGCGGCGTCGTCCCGCCGGCCCGCCGACGACTCCAGGCCGCCGCCGCGTTCCCGCGCCACCGCCGCGGCGGACACGGCGACGACCGCCAGGACCGACGCGGTGATCGCGTACAGCGACGCGGCCTGCGGGGGCCCGGCGTCCAGCAGCCGCCCCGCCGCGTACCCGAGCGCGGCGGACGGGACGACGGCGAGCACGGTCAGGCCGCACGCGGGCACGGCGAGCTGCCGGAGCGCGGCGCCGCGGGCCCGCATCGTCCCGAGGACGGGCCTGAGCCGCACCCCGAGCAGCCCGGCGGCCAGCAGCAGCACCCCGGCGGCGACGGCGGCGAGCCCGCCGAGCGCCGGCCCGACGACGGACCTGGCCGTGTGGAGGCGGTCCGCGTAGCCCCGCAGCCGCCCGTCGAGCGGTGTCACGACCTCGCAGGGGAACAGGTCGGAGCGGCCGCGCACCGCGGTCCGGTAGGCGTCCAGGTCGTCCGCCATGGCCGCGACTCCGGCGGAGTCGACGGCGCCCCGGTGGACGGGGAAGCGCCAGCTGTAGGTGAGCCGCCGGTCCTGGTGGCGGGTGAGCATCGTGTACCCGCCCGCGTCCGTGAGCGCGGTGCCGACGTCGGCGAGGACGCCGTCGCCGATGCCCGCCTTCATGGGCCGCAGCATGGTGGGGCGCGGTCCCCAGTACGGGGCGGCGGCGTCGTCCGCCTCGTACACGCCCGTGATCCGGACCCGCACGGGCGCGGGCACGTTGCGCTCATGGAGCTCGAGGCGGTCGCCGGGGGCGTACCCCATCGCGTCGGCGTACTCCCGGCCGATGGCGACCTGGATCTCGTCGCCCTCGTCGCCGATGCCGGACGGCCGGTTCTCCGGCGGCTCTCCGGCGACGATGTGGGCCCGCCTGAAGGCGCCCTCGTCCCAGCCCAGGTAGAGCAGCCGCGGGCTCGGCGCCACACCGGCGACCGTCATGCGCCCGGAGGTCACCGACGGCTCCGGCTCGCCGGCGGCGCCCCGCAGGGAGGGCGGCAGCAGCTCCTGCCAGGCGAGCGAGTTGGTCGTCATCGCCGCGCTCCCGGGGATCATGCGCGCCCCGGTCTCGCCTCCCGACCGGCCCTCCACGCGCACGTCCGCGCCCGTGCCCACCGCGGACGCGGCGGCACGGTCGTACCCGGCGGCGATCCGCGCCGGCAGGACGGTGGCGAGCAGCGCGGACACCGCCGTCAGCGCGGCCAGCGCGACGAGCGGCGCCCACTGCGCGCGAGCCAGCCGCAGCAGCGGGCCCCTCATCGGTCCTCCCCCGCCCGCAGGCCCGCGCCGAGATTCCGGCGGCGCAGCGTCCGGACCACCGCCGGCAGCACGAGGCCGAGCACCAGCGCCACCCCGGCGAGCATGCCCAGCACCACGGGCCACCGGACGACCAGCTCGGCGGGCGGGTACGGCTCCGCCGCCTGCACGCTCAGCACCACGTGCGGGACCACGAGCCGCGCCACCACCAGCCCGAGGACGGTCCCGCCGAGCAATCCGAGCACCACCAGGTACGCCTGCTCGATCGCGAACATCCCGGCGATCTGCCGGGGCCGCACCCCGAGCGCCCGGAGCACCGCCAGCTCGCGGGAGCGGGCCCCGGCGGTCACGGCGGCGTTCACCACGAACGCGATGACGGCGAACGCGAGCGCCGCGCCGAACCCCAGCAGCAGCGCCCCCTGGAGCGCCGCGCCCAGGTGGGCGTCCCGCCGCTGGGAGCGCAGCGCCGTGCGGTCGGCGGCGACCTCGCCCCAGGCGGGATGGCCCGTCAGCGCCTGGACGGCGGGGCCGGTGCGGCCTTCCCTCGTCGCCGCCCACCACTCCCCGGGGGTGACGCTTCCGGTGTCCGCCCCGCCCGCGGTGAGCCTGCTCCCGGTGAGGGTCGGCAGGTCCACCAGGACGGCCGGGACGTCGGGCGGAACGCTCGGCAGGGCGGGCGCCACGCCCACGACCTCTACCGGCTGGTCGCCGTCGACGGTGCTCAGCGTGACCGTGCCTCCCTTGCCGACCCCGGCGCGGCGCGCCGCCTCGCCGGTGATGACGCCCGGCACGGCGGGCTGGAGATCGGTGTTCCCCGGGCCGCGGGACGGCGCCGCCGCCGTCCCGAGCACCGCGGAGACCTCCCCCAGCGGCTCGGTGACCCGGGTCCCCGACGCGTGCTTCGGAGTGGGCGGGATCGTCAGCCGCCCCATCGCGCCCTCCGTGTCCTCCATGCGCGGGTCGGGCTGCTCCGTCGCGGCCGTGGTGCGGGCGAACGCGGCCCATCGGGAACCGGGCGGCCGGGGCGCCTCCCCGGTGCCGTCGCCCCGCACGGACAGGACGTCCAGCACGAGCCCCTTCGCGAGGGGGTTCTCGTCGTAGGAGTAGTGGATGCCCCGGACGGACAGCGGGTAGGACAGCGCGCCGTCCCGCCCGGCCAGATCGTCCAGGGCGAGGGTGTGCTCGTCGCCGTCGGCGGCGATCCCGGGGAGGGTGACCCTCCGGGTGAACCCTTGCCCGTCCACGATCGTCACGGCGATCTCGTGGTCCTCGCCCGGCGGCGGCCGGCGGCCCGGTTCGGCGGGGCTGAGCCGGAGGTCGAAGAGAAGGCGCTCGGGCCGTCCCGGAACGGTCAGCGCCGGGGCGGCGGGACGCGCCCGCACCAGCTCGTCCAGCCGCAGGTCGCGCCGCAGGTCGGCCGGGACGCGCAGCAGCGGGCCGAGCGCCGCCGCGTCCGCGCCCAGCAGGACCGCCGGGCGGGTGCCGAGTCCGGCGTCCGCGCGCAGCACCGGTGTCGCGGACGTCACGCCTGGCAGCGCCGCGAACCGCCCGCCCTGCCCGAGCGGCGCCGGTCCCGCACCGCCGGACGACGGGACGAACCGCAGGTCGGCGCCGCTCCTGAAGTCCGCGCGGTCGGTGTGCGAGCGGCTCCACGTCGAGATCGTCGTCACCGACAGCACCCCGACCGCCATCGCCATGACCAGCAGGAGCACCGGACCCGTGTAGCGGAGGCGGCGGCGCCCGACCTGCCGGGTGCCGAGCGCGGGGACGAGGCCCCGGCCCCGCGTCGCGACCCGCTCGGCCGCGCGGGACACCACCGGCACCGCCCGGAGCAGCAGCACCCCTCCGGCGAGCAGCGCCAGCGCGGGCCCGGACACGATGAACGGGTCCACACCGCCCGGTCCGCCGCCGGGGCCGCCGCCCGCGCCGTCCACCCCGTACCGGGTGAGCTGCCAGACCGCCAGCCCGGCGACGAGGAGCAGCGCCAGGTCGACGCCGGATCCGCGCAGCACGCCCCGCCCGGGGCGGCCGAGCCCGGCCTGCGCCTCCACGAACGTGCGGTTCGCACCGCGCAGCGTCGGGATCGTCAGGGCGACCGCGCAGGCCAGCGCCACCGCGACCGAGACGATCCACAGCGCCGGGGACGGCCCGGCCGCCGGCCGCAGCCCCGACTCGCGCACCGCCGGGGCGTACCCGGCCAGCCGCAGCAGGGGCCCGGCCAGCAGCGGGCCGAGCACGGCGGCGGGCAGCACGACCAGCAGCCCCTCGGCGAGGCCGGCGGCCGCGAGCTGCCGCATACCCATGCCGCGGGTCCGCAGCAGCGCCACCTCGCCGCGCCGGTGGTCGGCCAGGAGCCGGGCGACGAGCAGCCACGCGCATCCGGCCAGCACCACCAGCTGGATCACCGGGATGAGCATCGCGGAGCGCGCGACCTGGACGGCCCCGCGCAGTTGCCGCAGCAGTTCCGGTAAGTCGGTCACCACGGAGTACTGCGCGCCGTCCCCGCCCTCCCGCAGGGTCTCCGCACCGGCGCTCACGCGGTCGGCGAGCGGGCCGAGTTCGCCGGTGTCCAGGACGCTCAGGTCGGGCAGGACGGTGAACCGGGCGTCGGAGCCGGTGCCGCCGAAGCGCTCCCCGAACACCTCGGGCGGCACCACCAGCGGCCCGTACGTCGTGTAGTCGAGGCGTTCGGCGCCGGTCGTGACGAGCCCGTCGCCCTGCCAGAAGTGGTGGCCGGGGTCGGGGACGTCGAAGAGCCCGACGACCCGGACGTCCACGGCCGACGCCGTGTCGACGCGCCCCTTCAGGGTGAAGGCGGTGTCCACCTCGACGCGCATGGCCTCGGCCGCGGCGCGCGGCAGGACGGCCTCGACCTCGCCGGACTTCTCACCGGTGGCGGGCCAGCGCCCGGCGGTGAGCCGCGCGTGCCGCTCGATCCCGGTGTAGGCCGCGAACGTGGTCAGCTCGGGATGGTCGGCCTTCTCCTGGCCCGGCAGCGTGTACGAGTCGCCGCGCACGCTCATCGAGACCGCCAGCGGCACGTCCCCGTAGATCTCGCCGAGCGCCCGGCCGACCCGGTCCCGGACCTCGGCGAGGCCGCCGGGCCGGACGTGCGCGCCGATCGTCGTCCCGGCCGTCTCGAAGGTGGCGTCCGCCAGGGTGCGCCGCATCCCCTCGCGGGTCACCGGGCCGGTGTAGCCCGCCAGCGCCGCGAGGACGGCGGTCGTGAACAGCGCGGTCGCGCAGGCGGCCAGCATCAGCGTCCGGTCGCCGGCCATCCGCCCGATGACGAACCCCCGTCGTCGCCCCATGGGGGCCGATGATCATTTGCATGTGACGGGCGTTACAAGGGACCCAGGGGGATCTTTGGCGAATCGCGACGTTTTCGCAATCTTCGCGCCGACGCCCGGCGCTAGGTGCCCGGCGTCGTTTCCGCCCGCCACACCGACGCGCCCACCGGCGGGACCGCCTCCGCCCGCCGCAGGATCTCCGCCGGGTCGAGGAGGGTGCCCGCGGCGAGCGCGGCCGGGCCGGCGGCGGCGCCGAGCCGGCCGGTGGCGCGGTCGATGTCCTCCTGTTCGGCCGGGCTGGGCGGCAGGCCCGCCGACTCGCGGATCGCCGCCGCCTTGCCCAGGGCGTGCGCCGCGTCCTCGGTGCGGCCGGCGAGGCTCAGCGCGCAGGCCAGCCCCTCCAGGGAACCCGCGACGTCGCGCGGGGCCTCCAGGCGGATCGCGACGGCCAGGGCGTCCCGCTGCAGGGTGAGGGCGCGCGCCGCGTCGCCGCGGGCCTCGGCCACATGGGCGAGGCCCGTCTGGACGAGGGTGAGGTAGAGCGGGGGGAACTCATCCGGGGACGCGGCCGCCAGGAGGGGGCGCAGGCGGTCCTCGGCATCGTCCAGCCGGCCTTCGCCGGCCGCCGCCAGGCCCTCGCCGATGGCGGCGAACGTCACGACCTGCGCGAAGCCCTGCTCCACGGCCACCCGGTGCGCGCGGCCGCACAGCCGGCGGGCGGACGCGTAGTCGCGGCGCAGGTAGGCGATCCAGCCGCGCCAGGCCATCCGGACGGCGACGTCCGGCCACAGGCGCAGTTCCTCGGCCAGCCGCTGGCCCCGGTGCTGCAGCCGCTCGGCGCGGTCGTAGTCGCCGGTCAGCTCGGCCGCCGCGCCGAGCCACTCCGCCGCCTGGAGCCCGCCCCAGCGGTCGCCGACCTCGGCGAACAGGGCGGCGGCCCGCTCGGCGTCGCGTTCCAGGGCGACCGGGTCTCCGTGGGCGTGGGCGTGCTGGGCCCGCAGGACGAGCGCCGCCGCCTCCCCCCAGCGGTCACCGGACGCGCGGAACGAGGCCAGCGCCTCCTCCAGCGTCCCGGCGGCCGCGCCGGCATCGTCCAGTTCGACGTTGGCGTAGATCAGGAACCACCTCGCCCAGGCCCGCAGCCGCTCGTCCCCGGTCCCGTCGACGCGGGCGAGGGCCTCGTCGCGGCGGGCCCGCCAGTCCTGCGGGGCGCTCTTGAGGACGGCGAGGCCCGTGCGCCACGTCAGCGCCCTCGCGCGCGCCGCGGGGTCTCCGCAGCCGTGCCGGAGCGCCGCGTCGAACGACCGCAGCGCCTCGGCCAGCCGGCCGCGCAGGAACCAGTACCAGCCGAGCGCGTTGACCAGCCGCAGCGCGGCGTCTCCGGTGGCGGCGTCCAGGGCGAGGCGGAGGTTCGCCGACTCCAGGTCGAGCCGGCGGAGCCAGCGCGCCTGGTCGGGGCCGTAGAGGTGCCGTTCCGCGCGCTCGGCCAGGTCGAGGTAGTGGCGGCCGTGACCGGCGCGCGCCCGCTCCTCCTCGCCCGCCTCGGCCAGGCGTCCGGCGGCGTAGGCGGCGACGGACTCCAGCAGCCGGTAGCGGGGCCCCTCGCCCGGCCGCTCCGTCATCACGACCAGCGAGCGGTCGACCAGCCGCGCCAGGACGTCCAGGACCTCCCCGGCGGGGACGTCCGGTCCGGCGCAGACGGCCTCGGCGGACTCGGCCGCGCATCCGTCCGCGTGCACGGACAGCCGCCGCAGCACGGCCCGTTCCGGCTCGGTCAGCAGGTCCCAGCTCCAGTCGATCATCGCGGTGAGCGTGCGCTGCCGGGCCGGGGCACCGCGGTGCCCGGACGACAGCAGCCGGAACCGGTCGTCGAGCCGGTCGACGATGCCCGCCACGCCGAGCGTCCGCACCTTGGTCGCGGCCAGTTCCAGGGCGAGGGGGATGCCATCGAGGCGGCGGCACAGCTCGCCGACCGGGCCGGCCGTCGCCTCGTCCAGCCGGAACCGCCGCGAGGACGCCGCCGCCCGGGTCGCGAAGAGCCGCACGGCACTGGCGGCTCCGGGGTCGTCGCCCGCGCCGGGCACGTCGAGCGGCGGCACCGACCACACCACCTCGCCGGGCAGCGCGAGCGGCTCCCGGCTGGTGGCGAGGATTCGCACCCCGGGGACGCGGCGCAGCAGCCGCTCCGCCAGTTCGGCGGCCTGCTCGATCACGTGCTCGCAGTTGTCCAGGACGAGCAGCAGCCGGCGGGCGCCGAGCGCCGCCGCGAGCCGGTCCAGGGCCGCGCCCCCGGTGCCCGGCGCGTCCCGGATGTCGAGGATCGCGGTCACGGCCTCCGCGAGGTCGGGCACCGTGGAGCGCTCGAACCCGGCCAGCTCCGCCATCCACACGCCGTCGCCGAACGCGTCCACGAGCCCGGCCGCCGTCTCGATCGCGAGCCGCGTCTTGCCGACGCCGCCGGGGCCGGTGAGGGTGACGAGCCGGTCGGTGCCGATGCGCGCCCGGATCTCCCGGACGGCGCCGTCCCGCCCGATCAGCTCGGTCGGCGGGACGGGCAGGTTCGACCGGGGCCGGGGCTCCGGCGCGGCAGGGGCGTCGAGGGCCGGGTCCTGCCGGAGGACGGCGCGCTGGAGATCGGCCAGCTCGGCGCCGGGATCGAGGCCCAGCTCATCCGCGAGCAGCGTCCGGTAGCCGTCGTAGCTCTCCAGCGCCTCGTTCTGGCGGCCCGCCCGGTAGAGCGCCCGCATGTGCGCGGCCCGCAGCCGCTCCCGCAGCGGGTGGGCGGCGACCGCGTCGCCGAGCTCACCGGCCAGGGCGCCGTGCTCGCCCAGGTCGAGCCGGGCCTCGGCGTGCTCCTCCAGCGCGGTGACCCGCAGCTCGCCCAGGCGCGCGGCGGCGGGGCGGGTGAACGGCTCGTCCGCGAAGTCGGCGAACGCGGGGCCGCGCCACAGCTCCAGCGCCTCGGCGAGCAGGGCCGCGGTCTCCTTCGGCTCCCCGGCGCGGCGCGCGGCGGCCACCAGGTACTGGAAGCGCCGCGCGTCCACCTGCTCATCGGCGGCGCACAGCAGGTACCCGGCGGGACGCGACTCCACCAGCGCCCGCGCGCCCGGCTCGGCGTCCTCCAGGACCCGCCGCAGCTGCGACACCTTCGCCGACAGCGCGCCCATCGGGTTGCCGGGCAGGGCGTCGCCCCACAGGTCGTCGATGAGCCGGTCGGCGGGGACCGGGCGGCCCTCGTGGACCAGGAGGCCGGCCAGCAGCGCCCGGACCTTGAGCCCGGGCACCGGAACGAGCCCGCCGTCGTCGGTCCAGACGGCGAGCGGGCCGAGCACCCCGAAACGCACACGCCGCACCCTAGTGGCGCCGTCCGACAGCCCCGCC
>NZ_SMKB01000231.1:0-11200 GCF_004348575.1 Actinomadura sp. 7K534 | reverse complement strand
GGATGGAAGCCCGCCCGCCCCGTGACCCGCACGCCCGCCCGGTCGCCCGGCCGGAACGGCGAGTGGCCGGCGACGCGGATGTCGACGGGCGTCTCGACGCCGTCGGCGACGACCGTGATCATGGCGTCGTGCCCGTAGTAGCGGACGTCGGTCACCGTCGCGCCGTGCACGGTCCCGTCGGTCCCCTCGGTCCCGCCGGTCTCGCCGGGCTCGGTGAGCCGCAGCTGCTCGGGCCGCAGTATGACGGTGCCCTCCGGAGCGGCCGCGGGCGTGCGCAGCTCGACGGCGCCGAGCGCGGTGGTGGCGGTGCCCTCGGCGGCGTGCGCGGGCAGCAGCACGGCGTCGCCGACGAACCCGGCGACCCAGGGGTCGGCCGGCCGCGTGTAGACCTCGTGCGGGGGACCGCACTGGGCGATCCGCCCGTCCCGGACGACGGCGACGAGGTCGGCGGTGGACAGCGCCTCCTGCTGGTCGTGGGTGACGAGGACGGCGGTGGCGCCGGTGGCGCGCAGCGCCGCGCGGATGTCGGCCCGCACTCCGGCGCGCAGCGCGCTGTCCAGCGCGTTGAACGGCTCGTCGAGCAGGACCAGTGCGGGCTCGGGGGCGAGCGCGCGGGCCAGGGCGACGCGCTGCTGCTGCCCGCCGGACAGCTCGTGCGGCATCCGGTCGCCGTATCCCGCCAGGCCGACCAGGTCGAGCATCTCCGCGGCGCGGCGGCGGCGCGCGGCCCGGTCGGCGACGCCGAAGGCGACGTTGCGGGCCACGCTGAGGTGCGGGAACAGCGCGCCCTCCTGCGGCACGATGCCGATGCGGCGGCGTTCCGGCGGGACGTGCGTCCCGGGCCCGGCGAGAAGGCGGTCCCCGACGGCGACGGTTCCCGCGCCGGCGCGCAGGAAGCCCGCGATGACGCGCAGGAGGGTGGTCTTGCCGCAGCCGGACGGGCCGAGCACGGCGGCCAGCGACCCGGCGGGGACGGTGAGGTCGAGCCCGTCCAGGACGGTGGCGTCCGGGCCGTACGCCTTGGTCAGGCCCTCGATCCGCAGTTCGGTCATGTGCGATGCCTCCCGAGGAGGTACGAGGGGACCGCCGCGAGCAGGATCAGCACGGCGGCGTAGGGCGCGGCGTCGGCGTAGGCCCCGACGCCGGTCTCCGTCCACAGCCGGGTGGCGAGGGTGTCCATGCCCGTGGGACGGAGCAGCAGGGTGGCCGGCAGTTCCTTCATGCAGACCACGAACGTGAGCGCGGCGCCCGCCGCGACGCCGGGCGCGGCGAGCGGCACGGTGATGGTCCGGAGCACGCGCAGCGGGCGGTGCCCGAGCGAGCGGGCGACGTCCTCCAGCACGGGCGGGGACTGCAGGACGGCCGCGCGGGTGGCGGTGACCGCGATCGGCAGGAACAGCACCGCGTAGGCGCAGACCAGCAGCGGCAGCTCCTGGTAGATCGGATGGACGTAGCGGACCGCGAAGAAGACCAGCGCGAGGGCGACGGTGATGCCGGGCAGGGCGTGCCCGGCGTAGGCAGCCTGCTCCAGCAGTTCCGCGGCCCGTCCCCGGTAGCGGGCCGCGACCACGCCGACCGGCAGGGCGAGCACGGTGGTGAGCAGGGCCCCGGCCGCGGCGGCGCCGAGCGTGGCGCCCGCGGTCTCGGCGAGCCTGGGGAGGTCCCACGTGGAGCGCTGCCCCGTCACCAGCCAGTAGGCGAGGGTGGCCAGCGGGAAGACGACGGCGGCGGAGACGACCGCCCCGCACCAGGCCAGCGCGGGCGCCGTCAGGCGCCCGAGGGGCACCGGGACGGGAGGACGGGCGGTCCCGGAACCGGTCCTGGCGTGCCGGTGCCGCCCCCGGGTGCGCGTCTCCAGCGCGACGAGGCCCACGGTCATCAGCACGAGGACGACGCTCAGGGCGGCGGCCGGGGTGCGGTCGAAACTGGCCTGGTAGGAGACGTAGATCCCGCGGGTGAACGTGTCGTACCGCATCAGCGACACCGCGCCGAAGTCGGACAGGACGTAGAGCGCGACCAGCAGCCCGCCTCCGGCGGCCGCCGGGCGCAGGTGCGGGAGGACGACGCGGACGAACGTGGCGACCGGCCCCAGCCCGAGGGACCTGGCCGCCTCCTCGTGCGCAGGATCGAGCCCGCGCAGGGCGGCGGCGACCGGCAGGTAGACGTAGGGGTAGCTGACCAGGGTGAGCGCCACGGCCGACCCGGTGAAGCCGGCGAGGCCCGGCACCGCCGACAGCCACGCGAAGGCCGCGACGTAGCTCGGCACGGCCAGCGGCAGGGTCGCCGCGACCGCCCACGCGCGGACGCCGGGGAGCGCGGTGCGCACGGTCAGCCAGGCCAGCGAGATCCCAAGGATCAGGCAGGCCAGGACCACCGCGGCGGCGAGGGCCAGGCTGCGGCCCATGAGCTGGGCGGTGCCCTCGGTGGTGACGACGCTCCAGGCGAAGCCGGGGCCTCGCTCCAGCGCGCGCACGGCGAGGTAGCCGAGCGGCAGCAGAGCGAGGGCCCCGGCCAGGCACGCCGGTCCCAGCAGGACCCAGGGCGCGCGTCCTCCGGTCATCCGGTCAGACCATCCCGGCTTCCTGCAGCATCGCCAGCGTCTCCTGCAGCGACTCCAGCTTGCCGAGGTCGATCTCCGGGGCCTTGAGCGACTCCAGGGGCGGCAGGTCCGGGACCTTGCTGGTGACCCCGGCGGCCAGCGGGTACTCCTTGGTCTCGTCGCTGAAGTAGGTCTGGGCCTCCGCGGAGAGGAGGAACTCGGCGGCCTTGAGCGCGGCGTCCCGCTGGCCGCTGCCCTTCAGCAGGCCCACGCCCGCCACGTTGACCAGCGCGCCGGGGTCGCCGCCCGGGAGGAAGTGCAGCTTCGCGGTGACGCCGTCCGCGCCCTTCTCCGCGACCTTCTCGTACCAGTAGTAGTGGTTGATGAGCCCGACGGAGACCTCTCCGGAGTTCACGGCGTCCAGCACGGCGTTGTTGTTGTCGTACGCCTTGACGCCGTTGTCCTTCATGCCCTTGAGCCACTTGCGGGTGGCGTCCTCGCCGTCCAGGACCCGCATGCCGGTGACGAACGCCTGGAAGGACGCGTTGGTCGGCGCGTAGCCGACCTTGCCCTTCCACTCCGGCTTCGTGAGGTCGCGGACCGAGTCGGGCGCCTTGTCGACCTTGTCGGGGTTGTAGGCCAGGACGCGGACCCGCCCGGAGACGCCGACCCAGTCGCCGCCGCTGCCGCGGAACTGCGCGGGCACCTTGCCGAGCACCGGCTCGGGCAGCTTGTCCAGGCGCCCCTCCTTGGCCAGGGCGCCGAGGGCTCCGGCGTCCTGCGAGAAGAACAGGTCGGCCTCGGTCTTGTCGCCCTCCTCGAGGAGTTGCGCCGCCAGTTCGGCGCTGCCGCCGTAGCGGACTTCGACGCCGGTGCCGACGGCCTTCTCCAGCTTGTCCAGCAGCGGCTGGACGAGCTTCTCGTTGCGGCCGGAGTAGACGACGATGCCGGCGTCGTCGGAGCCGGCGGCACCGTCCTCGCCGCCGCAGGCGGTCGCGAGTGGCGAGAGGAGGGCCGCCACAGCCAGGACGGGGGTGAAACGGCGCAGGGGGTTACGCATGACTGCCTCTGAGGTCGCAAATCCGGACGTGGTGGAATCAGGTTAGCCTTGCCTAAATTGATCGCGCGAGGGACCCCCGCCTCCGGTTGCATCGGGGGCCGGTGCGGCGGGGAAGGTTACGCTGGCGGATCCGGCGAGTAGCGAGGTGTTCCGATGAGCGGTCCGGTCAGCAGCGTCGACGCCCCGGCGACGCAGGCCGAGGGGAGCCACGCCACCGCGCCGTGCGTGGAGGTGACCGACAGCCGCGAGGCGACGGTCGGGAAGTTCCGGGTGCGCCGCGCGCTGCCGCGCCGGGGGCGCCGCACGGTCGGCGCGTGGTGCTTCGCCGACCACATGGGGCCCGCCGACGTCACCGAGGAGAGCGGCCTCGACATCGGCCCGCACCCGCACATCGGCCTGCAGACCGTCACCTGGCTCACCGACGGGCAGGTGCTGCACCGCGACAGCCTCGGCTCGGAGCAGGTGATCAAGCCGGGCCAGCTCAACCTGATGACGTCCGGCGGCGGTGTCTCCCACGCGGAGGAGGCCACCGGCCACTACCGCGGCACCCTGGAGGGCATCCAGCTCTGGGTGGCGCTCCCCGAGGCGACCCGGCACGGCGCCGCCGGCTTCGAGCACCACGCCGAGCTTCCGCGCACCGGCCTGGACGACGGCGTCGCGACGGTGCTGGTCGGCGAGTTCGGCTCCCTCACCAGCCCCGCCAGGCACGACACCCCGCTGGTGGGCGTCGACCTCGACCTGCGGGCTACTTCCACGGTGCCGCTGCGCACCGACTTCGAGTACGCGGTGGTGGTCCTCGAAGGCGCCGTCGCCATCGACGGCAAGCCCCTGCGCCCCGGGAAGCTGGGCTACCTCGGGGAGGGGCGGGACGAGCTGCGCGTCGAGGTGCGCGAGCCGTCCCGCGCGATCCTGCTCGGCGGCGAGCCGTTCGAGACACCGATCATGATGTGGTGGAACTTCGTGGGCCGCACCCAGGACGAGATCGACGCCGCCTACGCCTCCTGGTCCGCCCAGGACGACCGCTTCGGACGCGTGCGCAGCTCCCTGCCCCGCATCCCCGTGGGCCCGCCCCCGTGGCGGCAAGCCGGGCGCTGACGGCGGTCGGCGGCCTGGTTGGATGGCCCGGTGAGGTGGCGGAAGAAGCGCGACGACTCCCAGACCCGGGTCAAGCGACAGGCCCTGCTGGCCCAGCTCTCCGGCCCGGTACGGCAGTTCCTGGCGACGGAGGTGGGCAGCGCCGGGCTGCTGCTCGCGGCCGTCGTGGTGGCCATGGCCTGGGCCAACTCCCCCTGGTCCGAACACTATGAATCGCTCTGGGCGACGGAGGTGTCGCTGACGTTCGGCGGCGCCGGGCTGTCGATGGACCTCGGGCACTGGGTCAGCGACGGGCTCATGGCCCTGTTCTTCTTCGTGATCGGCATGGAGGTCCGGTACGAGCTCAGCGTCGGCGAGCTGACCAGCCGCCGCCGCGTCGCCATCCCGATCGTCGGCGCGGTCGGCGGGATGGTCGTCCCCGCGCTCCTGTACCTGCTGGTCGCGCCCGGGGGAGAGGCCGCGAACGGGTGGGGCATCGTGATCGGCACCGACACGGCGTTCATGCTCGGCGCGCTCGCCGTGGTCGGCCCCAGGTTCGCGACGCAGCTCCGCGTCTTCCTGCTCGCCCTCACGGTCATCGACGA
This sequence comes from Actinomadura sp. 7K534, assembly GCF_004348575.1. Taxonomy (NCBI): domain Bacteria; kingdom Bacillati; phylum Actinomycetota; class Actinomycetes; order Streptosporangiales; family Thermomonosporaceae; genus Actinomadura; species Actinomadura sp. 7K534. Next base: position 5,922 of record NZ_SMKB01000231.1, on the reverse strand, counting down.
CATCGTGGCCGTGACCGTGATCGGCGCGGTCTACTCCGGTGACGTGCACCTGGGGCCGCTGGCCGTCATGCTCGGGCTGTGCGCGGTGCCGGTGCTGCTGAACCGGCTGGACGTGTGGCGCTCGGCCCCCTACGTCCTGGTCGTCGTGGCGCTGTGGGTCGCCACCGTGGAGGCGGGGCTGCACGCGTCCATCGCCGGGATGCTCGGCGGGCTCCTCATCCCCGCGCACCCGCGCGCCCGGGAGGCGGTCGAGCGGGCCGCCCGGCACTTCCGCGCGTTCCGGCAGTCGCCCATGGCCGACCTCGGGATGTCGGCGCGGCTGGGGCTGCAGCGCGCCGTCTCGGTCAACGAGCGGCTGCAGACGGTCCTGCACCCGTGGACGAGCTATGTCGTCGTCCCGGTGTTCGCGCTGGCCAACGCGGGGGTCGACCTGCGCGGCGGCGTCCTCGGCGACGCGCTCACGTCGCCGGTCACATGGGCCGTGATCGTCGGCCTCGTCGTCGGCAAGCCCATCGGCGTCGGGCTGAGCGCCGTCCTCGGCGCGCGGTTCGGCCTCGGGAGCCTGCCCCGGGGGGTCAGCGCCGAGCAGGTGTTCGGCGGCGCCGCCCTGTCCGGGATCGGGTTCACCGTCTCCCTGCTGATCGCCCGGCTGGCCTTCAGCGACCAGGCCCTCCGCGACGAGGCGATCGTCGGGGTGCTGCTGGGGGCGCTGCTCGCGACCGTCCTCGGCTGGGTGGTGTTCCGCGCGGCGATGGTCCTGCGCGGCCAGACGGAGGCCGACCTTCCCCGCATCCTCGACCGGCCGGTGGACCCGGAGTACGACCACGTCAAGGGCCCCCGCGACGCGCCGCTCACGCTCGTCGAGTACGCCGACTTCGAATGCCCGTTCTGCGCCCGCTCCACCGGGGTGGCCGCCGAGCTGCGCGCCCGCTTCGGCGACGACCTGCGGTACGTCTTCCGCCACCTGCCGCTCCCGGACGTCCACCCGCACGCCGAGTTCGCGTCGCGCGCGGCCGTCGCCGCCGGCGCGCAGGGGCGCTTCTGGGAGATGCACGACCTGCTCTTCGAGCACCAGGGCGAGCTGGAGTACGAGGACGTCGCCGGCTACGCGGCCGACATCGGGCTCGACATCGAGAAGTTCCTGCGCGACATCGACGAGGAGAGCACGGCCGCCCGGGTGCGGGCGGACGTGGCCAGCGCCGAGGCGAGCGGCGCGAGCGGCACGCCGACCTTCTTCATCGGCGGGCGGCGCCACACCGGCGCCTACGACGCGGAGACGCTCGCGCGCGAGCTGCGGCTCTCCGCCGGCCCCGGTGCGAAACTGTCCGCCGCGCCGGAGGACCAGGCCGGAGGACCGACGGCCGGGTAGCGGGGCCCGCGCCCGGCGAGCCGCCGCGTGAAAGGTTTTCACGCCGAAATGACTCGGAGTGCGGCCCGGTCTAACATCCGTTGCGGGAGCGCTCCCATCCGGCCATACCCCCGCAACCGGAATGGAGACCTCGCAGATGCACAACCGAATACGCCGTGCCGTGACGATCCTGTTCGCGGCGATCCTCCTGCCGCTCCTGTGGGTCGACACGGCCGCCGCCCACGGCTCGGTGATCGACCCCGCGTCCCGCAACTACGGGTGCTGGGACCGCTGGGGCAGCGACCACCTCAACCCCGCCATGCAGCAGCAGGACCCGATGTGCTGGCAGGCGTGGCAGGACAACCCCAACGCCATGTGGAACTGGAACGGGCTCTACCAGAACAACGTCGGCGGCGACCACCGCGCGGCGGTGCCCGACGGCCAGTTGTGCAGCGGCGGCCACGCCGAGGGCGGACGCTACCGGTCCCTGGACGCCGTGGGCGCGTGGAAGACGACCGACATCGGCTCCAACTTCACCATCAACCTCTACGACCAGGCCAGCCACGGCGCGGACTACTTCCGCGTCTACGTCACCCGGCAGGGCTACGACGGCCTGAACCAGCCATTGCGCTGGAGCGACCTGGAACTGGTCCGCGAGACCGGCAGGTACGGTCCGAGCAACAACTACGTCATCGGCAACGTCAGCGCGCCCGGTCGCAGCGGCCGCCACGTGGTCTTCACCATCTGGCAGGCGTCGCACATGGACCAGGTGTACTACATCTGCTCTGACGTGAACTTCCGCTAGTCCCCCCGCCTCCCGATCCCGTCCCGCCGGATGCCGCACGGCATCCGGCGGGACGTCCCATTTGCGGGTGCACCAGGGCCTTTACGGGGAACGGCGGCGGATGCGATGATCATGCCGGCCGGGCGCGATCGCTCGCAAAACGACACAAACTTGATGGCTTCTCATTCTTGACTGACTCCAGATAGTGAGCCAGTCTGTCCGACGTGGCGACACCGTCGGACTACCAGCGACTGCTCCGCGGGGCCGCGCTGCGCGTGACCCGGCCCCGCGTCGCGGTGCTGAGCGCGGTCCACGCGCATCCGCACGCCGACACCGACGGGATCATCGGTGCCGTGCGCCGGGACCTGCCCAAGGTGTCCCACCAGGCCGTCTACGACTCGCTGCGGACGCTGACCGCGGCGGGTCTGGTGCGGCGCATCCAGCCGTCCGGCTCCGTGGCGCGCTACGAGGCGCGGGTCGGCGACAACCACCACCACGTCGTGTGCCGGTCGTGCGGCGCCATCGCCGACGTCGACTGCGCCGTCGGCGAGACGCCCTGCCTGACCGCCTCGGACGGCCGGGGCTTCTCGATCGACGAAGCCGAGGTCATCTACTGGGGCCTGTGCCCCGACTGTTCCACCGGCCAGAACTTCTGAACCATCTCTCGCACAGCCCTTGGAAGGATCCCATGTCGGAGAAGCAAGAGTCGATCGTCAACGACGCGAACGCACAGGGTGAAGGCGGCTGTCCGGTCGTCCACCAGCGCGCTCCCCACCCGACCCAGAGCGGCGGCAACCACGGCTGGTGGCCGAACCGGCTCAACCTGAAGCTGCTCGCGAAGAACCCCGACGTCGCGAACCCCCTCGGCGGGGACTTCGACTACGCCGCGGCGTTCCAGGGCCTGGACCTCGCCGCCGTGAAGCGGGACATCGCCGGCATCCTCACGGACTCGAAGGACTGGTGGCCCGCCGACTTCGGCCACTACGGCCCGTTCATGGTCCGGATGGCGTGGCACAGCGCGGGCACCTACCGCGTCAGCGACGGGCGCGGCGGCGCCGGGTCCGGCCAGCAGCGCTTCGCGCCGCTCAACAGCTGGCCCGACAACGGCGGCCTCGACAAGGCCCGCCGCCTGCTGTGGCCGGTCAAGAAGAAGTACGGCCAGGCGATCTCCTGGGCCGACCTGTTCATCCTGGCCGGCAACGTCGCCCTGGAGTCGATGGGCTTCAAGACGTTCGGCTTCGCCGGCGGGCGCGAGGACGTCTTCGAGCCGGAGGAGGACGTCTACTGGGGCCCGGAGAGCGCCTGGCTCGACGACCAGCGCTACAGCGGTGACCGGGACCTCGAGAACCCGCTGGGCGCCGTGCAGATGGGGCTCATCTACGTCAACCCGGAGGGCCCGAACGGCAACCCGGACCCGGTCGCCGCGGCCCGCGACATCCGCGAGACGTTCCGCCGCATGGCGATGAACGACGAGGAGACCGTCGCCCTCATCGCCGGCGGCCACACGTTCGGCAAGACGCACGGCGCGGGCCCGGCGGACCACGTCGGCCCCGAGCCCGAGGGCGCCCCGCTGGAGCAGATGGGCCTCGGCTGGAAGAGCACCTTCGGCACCGGCAAGGGCGGGGACGCGATCGTCAGCGGCCTCGAGGGCATCTGGACCGACACCCCCACCGAGTGGGACAACAGCTTCTTCGAGATCCTCTTCGGCTACGAGTGGGAGCTGTTCAAGAGCCCGGCGGGCGCGTGGCAGTGGCGGCCGAAGGACGGCGCCGGGGCCGACACCGTCCCCGACGCCCACGACCCGTCCAAGCGCACCCACCCGACGATGCTCACGACCGACCTGTCGCTCCGCTTCGACCCGGTCTACGAGCCGATCTCGCGGCGCTTCAAGGACAACCCCGACGAGTTCGCGGACGCCTTCGCCCGCGCGTGGTTCAAGCTGACCCACCGCGACATGGGGCCGGTCGCGCGCTACCTCGGACCCGAGGTCCCGAGCGAGACGCTGGTCTGGCAGGACCCGATCCCCGAGCGGACCTACGAGCTCGTCGACGCCGGCGACATCGCCGCGCTCAAGGCGAAGCTCCTCGACTCGGGGCTGTCGGTCTCGCAGCTCGTGTCCACCGCGTGGGCGTCGGCAGCGTCCTACCGCGGGTCCGACATGCGCGGCGGCGCCAACGGCGCCCGCATCCGGCTCGAGCCGCAGAACGGCTGGGAGGTCAACCAGCCCGACGAGCTGGCGCGGGTGCTGCGCGTGCTGGAGGGCGTCCAGGAGTCCTTCAACGGGGCGCAGACCGGCGGCAAGCAGGTCTCGCTCGCCGACGTGATCGTGCTCGGCGGGTGCGCCGCCGTGGAGAAGGCCGCCAAGGACGCGGGCCTCGACATCGAGGTCCCCTTCACCCCGGGCCGGACGGACGCGTCGCAGGAGCAGACCGACGTGGAGTCCTTCGCCGAGATGGAGCCGACCTCGGACGGGTTCCGCAACTACCTCGGGAAGGCCAACCCGCTGCCGGCCGAGTACTCGCTGATCGACCGGGCGAACCTGCTCACGCTCAGCGCGCCGGAGATGACGGTCCTCGTCGGCGGGCTGCGCGCCCTCGGCGCGAACCACGGCCGGGCGGAGGGGCTCGGCGTCCTCACCGACCGGCCGGGGACGCTGACCAACGACTTCTTCGTCAACCTGCTCGACATGGGCACGACGTGGAAGCCGACGACGGAGGAGGCGGAGGTCTTCGAGGGCCGCGACGACTCCGGCGCGGTCCGCTGGACCGGCAGCCGCGTCGACCTCGTGTTCGGCTCGAACTCCGAGCTGCGCGCGATCGCGGAGGTCTACGCGGCCGACGACGCGCGGGAGAAGTTCGCGCGCGACTTCGTCGCCGCGTGGGACAAGGTGATGAACCTCGACCGGTTCGACATCGCCTGAGGACGGCGCCTGAACGGGTCCGTCATCCGTAAGTGAGAGTCCAGGCCGGCCCATCGGGCCGGCCTGGTCCGTTTCGGCGGCCGCTCAGCGGTCGCTCAGGAGCGGCACTCGGGGCACAGGCCCCAGAAGGTGACGTCGGCCTCGTCGACCAGGTAGCCGGCCTCGTCGACGGGGTCCAGGCAGGGCGGGTGGCCCACGACGCAGTCGACGTCCTTGACCGCCCCGCAGTTGCGGCACACCAGGTGGTGGTGGTTGTCGCCCACGCGTCCCTCGAACCGGGCGGGGCTGTCGCCGGGCTGGATGCGGCGCACGAGACCCGCGGCGGTGAGCGCGTGGAGCGCCTCGTAGACGGCCTGGAGCGAGATGTGGCCCACGCGATCGCGCACCCCGGAGGCGATCGCCTCCACGCCGAGGTGGTCGCCGTCCCGGACCGTCTCGAGCAGCGCGACGCGGGCGGCCGTCACCCGGAGGCCGGCCCCGCGCAGCTCCCCGGCCGTCGTCGTGGTCTGGGATGCGGTCATTTCGCCGGACCTGCCTTCGTGAAGGATTTAAGACAACGAGCAACCCAAGTCTAGTCGGATGTGGTATGAGTCCGGCCTTGGGCGCCGGTGAGACATACCGGAGTCGTATCGAAAGTTTCGGAATCTTCACCCGGATCTTGATCGTACTCCGCCGCCCGCTGTGGACAGCTTTGAACTGGACTCTCTGGACATTGCTTCTGACCAGCTCGAATGCCATCGCAATCGGTAGAATCTTCTCGAAATTTTTCGAAAACCGTTGACACGCCATCGCGTGCGGCCAACACTGCTGCCATCGACAGACCCGCTGTCGATCCGGGTCACCGCCCGGAGACCGCCCCCACCCCTCCAC
>NZ_SMKB01000230.1:0-11234 GCF_004348575.1 Actinomadura sp. 7K534 | reverse complement strand
CACGACCCCGCCGCCTCCCTTCGCGTACCCGTGTATTCGCCTACCCGTGCAAAAGACGACATCCACCATGCCCTGTGCGCGGCGCCCGCGCGACAGAACCACCGAACCCCGGGGCCGCGCACCCCCGACGTGACCATACGGTCACGAAGTGGGAGGATCCCGCCCATGGAACGGGAGTGGGTGGTCGAGGAGAGCGTGGCCGTCGCGGCGCCGGCGGCGGACGTGTACGCGGCGGTCGCCGATCCGCGCCGCATGTCGGAATGGAGCCCGGAGGTGTTCGCCGCGTGGGTGCGCGGGCGGACGGTCAAGACCGGGACGAGGTTCGTCGGGTGGAACCGCGTCGGGTGGCGCGTGTGGTTCACCACGTGCCAGGTGACGTCCGCGGTGCCCGGGGAGGCGTTCGCGTTCCGCGTGTCCAGCTTCGGGATCCCGGTGGCGCTGTGGGGGTACCGCTTCGAGGACGTCGCGGACGACCCGTCCGCGCCCCGTACGCGGCTCACCGAGTACTGGGAGGACCTGCGGCGCGACACCCGGGGCGCCCGGTTCGTCTCGCTGCTCGGCAGGGTGTTCACCGGCGTCCCCGCCGACCGCCGCGCCGGCGTCAACCGCGCGGGGATGCGCGCCACCCTGGACCGCATCAGGGCCGCCGTCGAGAAGAAACGGGACGGGACGGGCTGAAAGGGACCCGCGGTTCTTGGCAGCAAAACGAGAACCTGTTCTACTAACGGTGTGACAAGCGCCGTACAAGCCCATGCGATCCAGGGCGAGCGGGTGGAGCTCCCGGTGCGGATCCGCGACGCCGCGGTGGCATCGGCGATGTTCGCGGTGCCCGCCGACGCCGCCCGGGCCGTGATCTCCTACTCCGGGCTCGACGTGGCCGAGCCGCTGCCGGGACGGGCCGTCTGCTCGCTGGCCTTCGTCCGGTACGCGGACGGGGACCTCGGGCCGTACCACGAGTTCGCCGTGGCGTTCCTCGTCCGGCCGCCCGGCTCGGCACCCCCGTCCGGGCCGCTGGGACGGCTGAGCGGCATGAAGGGGGTCGGCGCGTTCATCCACTGGCTGCCGGTCAACCAGGAGTTCACCCTGGAGGCCGGGCGGACGATCTGGGGCTTCCCGAAGGAGCTCGCCGACATCCCCATGGACCTCGCCGGACGGGTCAAGCGGTGCGCGGTCCGCTTCGGCGGCCGGACCGCGATCGAGGTGGCGGTCCGGTCGGGAGCGCCGATGCCGGAGGGCTCCGGGGCGCCCAAGGTCGAGGCTTATTCGTGCATGGACGGGGTCACCCGCCGCACGCCCTGGACCGTCACGCCGTCCGAGGTGCGGATGCGGCCGGGCGGGGCGAAGGTCGTCCTGGGCGACCATCCCGTGGCGGAGGAGCTCCGCGGACTGGGCCTGGACCGGGCGCGCGCGCTGAGCAGCAGCACGGTCGGCCACCTCCGGATGGTGTTCGAGGGAGCCGAGGAGGTGCGGCCATGATGCGGACGGCGCTGGTGACCGGTGCCGCGCGCGGGCTCGGCGCACTGGCCGCGCGGCGGCTCGCGGCCGCCGCCTGGGACGTCGTCGCGGTGGACCTGGACGCCGACGGCCTGGCGAGGACGGCGCTGCGCTCCCCCAACATGCACGTCCGGACATGCGACGTCACCGACCCCGAGGCCATCGCGGACGTGGTGGCGATGGCCGGGCCCGTGCAGCGCGTGGTCCACGCGGCCATGATCTCGTCGGCGGCGCCCGCCCTGGAGCAGCCCTTCGCCGAGGTGGAACGCGTCCTGCGGACCGACGTCCTCGGGACCGTCCACGTCGTGCGGGCCACCCTCCCCGGCATGCTGGAACGCGGGCGCGGCGAGCTGATCCTCTGCCCGGACCATCCGGAACCGGGCGCGGCGGCCGCCGCCGCGGCCTCCGCCGCCGTCGCCGCGTACACCGACGCGCTGTGGGCTGAGCACGGCGGGCAGGGCGTGACGTTCCGCTGCTGCCGCACCCCGCCCGGGGTCCCCGCGCGCCTGGTGCTCGACGCGGTCGACCGGTCGCTCGCCCGGCCCGCCGGGGAGACGCACGTCGAGGTCTCCGGCGGCACCCTCCGCGAGCGCCTCTCCCGGACGGCGCGCCGCCCACCTGCCGCGACGGTCGCGCCGCGCTGAAGGTCGGACCGACCGAATAAGCTGTCTCTTCGCCCCTTCGGGGGTGCCGGGGGACGTCCCCGGCGCCGTACACGTGCGAGGAGCAGCCTGCATGTCGTCCCAGGTCACCGGGCGTACGACCGGCCCCGGCGGCACGGTCAAAGACCGGGAGATCGCCGCCGAGCAGCGCTACGTCGACATCGCCTACGCGCGGCTGGAGGAGATGCGCGCGGAGGCCCAGGCCATGATCCGCGAGGGCTACCGGCAGTCGCTCGCCGGCACCAAGGGCTCCCTCGTGGACCGGGACGCGATGGTCCACCAGGCCGCCCTGCGCGCCCAGGCCCTCGACATCGCCGACGACGGGCTGGTGTTCGGCCGGCTCGACCTCGCCCCCGGGGACAAGGACTCCCGCGAGGTCCGCTACATCGGCCGCGTCGGCGTGCGGACCAGCGAGCACGACTCCCTGGTGATCGACTGGCGGGCGCCCGCCGCCGAGGACTTCTACCGCGCCACCCCGGAGGACCCGCGCGGCGTCGTGCGGCGCCGCGTCCTGCACTCGCGCGGGCACACGGTCGTCGACCTGGAGGACGACCTGCTCGACCCGGACGCGGCCGACGGGATGACGATCATCGGCGACGGCGCGTTCCTCGCCTCCCTCGCCCGGACCCGCGAGGGCGAGATGCGCGACATCGTCGCGACGATCCAGCGCGAGCAGGACGAGGTGATCCGCGCCCCCGCCGACGGCACCGTCCTGGTGCGCGGCGCCCCCGGCACCGGCAAGACCGCCGTCGCGCTGCACCGCGTCGCGTACCTGCTGTTCCGGCACCGGCGCCGGTTCGGCTCGCGGGGCGTGCTGGTCATCGGCCCGAACCGCCGGTTCACCGCCTACATCGAGCGGGTGCTGCCGTCCCTCGGCGAGGGCTCGGCGACGCTGCGCTCGCTCGGCGACCTCGTCGACGGCGTCACCGCGACCGTGCACGACCCGCCGCGGCTCGCGCGGGTCAAGGGCGCGGACGCGATGGCGGCGGTGCTGCGGCGCGCCGTCACCGACCACGCGCCCGGCGCCCCGAGCGAGCTGCGCGTGGTGTTCAAGGGCGTCGTCGTCGCGCTCGACCGGGCCCGCCTCGACCGGATCATGGGCGATGTCCACCGGCGCAGCCGCGGCAGCGTCAACGCGGCGCGCGGCCGGGCCGCCGAGGCGCTCCTGGACGCCCTCTGGGACCGCTTCAACGAGGTCGGCGGCCCCGACGCGGCCGCGGAGGCGGCGGGCGCCGAGGAGGGCCTGTGGAACGCCATCCTCGCCGCCGACGGGCTCGCCGAGCTCGACGAGGAGCCCGCGCGCGGCGGCAGCGGCGGCAGCGCCGACCCCGAGCGCGACCAGTTCGTCGCGCGGGTCCGCGAGCAGCGCGCGTTCACCGACTTCCTCGTCGCCTGGTGGCCGATCCGCCGCCCGCTGGACGTGCTGCGCTCGCTCGGCGACCCGGACCGGCTGCGCCGCGCCGCCGGGCGCGACATCGACCGCGCCGCCGTCGAGCCGCTCGCCCGCTCCTGGGCCGGGGACGCGCCGCTCAGCTACCAGGACGTCGCACTGCTGGACGAGATCGACGCGCTGCTCGGCTCCCGGCCCCGCCCGTCCCGCCGCCGGGCCGCCGCCGACGACGACCCGTTCGTCGTGGACGGCGTCAACATCCTCACGGGCGAGGACGTGGCGGACGACACCTGGGAGCCGGAGATGCAGGAGCTCACCACGTCCATCGAGCGACTCGAACGGTCCCGGCGCGTGGACGACGGCGTGGTGGAGGAGCGCCCCGAGTACGCGCACATCGTCGTGGACGAGGCGCAGGACCTCTCCCCCATGCAGTGGCGCATGCTCGGCCGGCGGGGCCGCCAGGCGAGCTGGACCATCGTGGAGGACCCGGCCCAGAGCGCCTGGGAGGACCTGGACGCCGCCCGCGCGGCCATGGAGACGGCGCTCGGCGGCGGCCGGCCCGCCTCCCGCGGCTCGTCCCGGGGCCGCCGCCGGCCCCGCAAGCCCGCCCCCGTCCGGGCGCGGCACGAGTACGAGCTGACCACGAACTACCGCAACTCCACCGAGATCGCCGCGGTGTCCGCGCGGGTGCTCGCGGTGGCGCTGCCCGAGGCCCGCCCCGCCCGCGCCGTCCGCACGTCCGGCATCGACCCGGTCGTCCGCGTGCTCCCCGACCTGCTTCCCGACCTAGGAGGCATCACCGCCGCCTGGAAGGCGGCGGAGGAACTGCTCGGCCAGGTGGACGGCACGATCGGCCTGATCGTCCCGCTCCCCCCGGAGGAGGCGAACCACGGTGCGGGTCCCGGTGCGGGGCAGGACGGCCAGCCGGCCCTGTTCGGCGAGCCCGAGCCGGCCGGCGTCCCCGCCTGGACGGCCGCCGACCGCGAGCGGCTCGCCGCCGACCTGCCCGAACGCGTGCAGGTCCTCGACGTCCTGGAGGCCAAGGGGCTGGAGTTCGACGCCGCGGTGATCGTGGCGCCCGAGACCATCGCCGCGCAGTCCCCGCGCGGCCTGCGCGTCCTCTACGTCGCCGTCTCCCGCGCCACGCAGCGCCTCACCGTCCTCACCACCGACCCCGGATGGCGCGACACCCTCCTCACCGGCTGAACCGCCGGGGCGGCTCTCCGGTGCCGGTGAAATGTGACCGGCCACACGGTTAGGCTGGCGCTGCCCCATTCGTTCCGGTGGACGGAGAGCGATGAGCGGCCGGAATCCCGCGCCCAGGCGCAGCTACGGGGGCCGGTCGGCCGAGGAGCGCCGCGCCGACCGGAGGGAGCGCCTGCTGGCGGCGGGCCTCGAACTGTTCGGCACCCGCGGCTACGCGGCCACGTCCATCGAGCGGCTGTGCGCGACGGCGAGCGTGTCCACGCGCAACTTCTACGAGGAGTTCTCCGGCCGCGAGGAACTGCTCCTCGCCCTGCACAAGGACATCAACGAACGCGCCTCCGAGGCCCTCACCACCGCCTACGCCGACGCCGCCGGGTCCGACCTGCCGACCCGCGTCGAACGGGCCGTGCGCGCCTTCGTCACCGTCACCGCCAGCGACCCGCGCTGGGCCCGCATCGCGTTCGTCGAGGTCATCGGCGTCAGCGCCGGTCTTGAGCGGCACCGGCTGCGCTGGCGCTCCCGCTGGGAGGACACCCTCGTCGCCATGGCCCGCGAGGCCGTCGCCCGCGGCGAGGCCGGCGACCGCGACTACCACCTCACCATGATCGCCATCATCGGCGCCGTGAACAACCTCGTCCACCACTGGTCCGCCCGCAACCAGGACATCCCCCTGGACAACATAACCGCGGAGTTGACGCGCCTCATACTCGCGGCCGTGACGATCCCTAAATAACAGGCGGGCGGCCGGTTCGGGTCATGCGCCAGGCGGTTCGCCAGGTTATGGGGCGGCGGGGGCCCGCAGGTTTGCGCCAGCCTTCGGCGAAGCCCTTGAACCAGGGCTTCAGGGCGCTGGGCTTGCGTTCGCGCAGCACGGTCATGCCGACCCATACGGCGAGGTAGGTCGCGGCGAGGGGCCAGGGAAGGTTGCGGCGGGCCAGCCAGACGCGGTTGCGGGCGTTGTAGCGGTAGAACATGTCGTGCCGGGTGGGCAGGACGGCGGGGTGGAACATGACGGCGGACGCGTCGTAGACGATGCGGTAGCCGGCGTTGAGGATCTGCCAGGCGAGGTCGGTCTCCTCGTGGGCGTAGAAGAAGTCCTCCGGGAGGCCGCCGCCGGCGTCGAACGCGGCGCGGCGGACGGCGCAGGCGCCGCCCAGGAACGTGGTCACGGCGGACGAGCGCTCCGGGTCGCCGGCGCGCAGCCGGGGGACGTGGCGGCGTTCGCCGCGTCCGCCCTCGGGGTCGCGGACGCGGAACGAGACGACGCCCAGGTCGGGTTCGGCGGAGAACCGGTCGCGCAGGTACGCGCCGAGGCGCGGGGAGCGGTACCAGCCGTCGTCGTCCAGGAAGAGGATGACGTCGCCGCTGGACGCGGCCACCCCGCGGTTGCGTCCCGCGGGGATCCCGACGTTCTTCGGCAGCCGGAGCAGAGTCACGCGCTCGTCGGAGAACACCGGGTCGTCGCCCGGCCGCCAGTCGCCCGGGACGCCGTTGCCGACGAGGACGACCTCGATCGCGACGTGTTCCTGCTCGAAGGCGCTGCGCACCGCGCGGGCCAGTTCCGCCGGGCGGTTCCCCATGGTCAGGACGACGACGCTGAGCGCGGCGCCCCCGTCCCGGCGGGGGCCTTGGGCGTGCTCCTTCGGTTCCACGGCGTCCTCGTCCAGGGAGGTCACTTCAGCCTCCGCGACGCCAGGATGCTGACCAGGTGCAGCACGGTCTGGACGACCGCGACGGCGGCGACCGCGACCATGAGGACGCGGACGGCGGTCGGCGTCTCGTTGCCGAAGACGGTGTCGAGCACGGCGGCGGCGAGGATCAGCAGCGACAGCTCGACCGCGCCGATGATCCGGTGGAAGCGCAGCATGGACGCCGCCTGCCGCGCGAGCGCGATGCCGGTGGAGCGGGGGCGCAGCGCGCGGTCGCCGCCGGACGGGTCGGCGGGCAGGCCCGACTTGGCGCGGGCGACGACGACGTTGTCGGTCTCCGCCTTGATCAGCGCGGCGCCGAGCGCGGCGACGAGGCCGAGCTCGACCCAGCCCCCGTTCTCCCAGCCGCCCTGGGCGGCGAAGCCGAGGCCGATGAGGAGCGCCACCTCCGACAGGTAGTGGCCGATGCGGTCGAGGAACACCCCCGCCACCGAGGTCTGCCGCAGGTAGCGGGCGACCTCGCCGTCCACGCAGTCGAGCAGCAGGTAGACCTGGATGAGCACGGCGCCGCCGAGCGCCGTCCACAGCGCGCCGGTGCCGGACGCGGGCAGCGACACGACGACGCCGGCGAGGACGCCGCTCGCCATCATCAGGTAGGTGAGCTGGTTGGGGGTGAACCCGAGCCGCAGCGCGAGCCAGGCGACGTACGGGGACAGGTCGCGCATGTAGAGGCGGCCGGCCCAGTGCTCCTCGTTGCGGCGGTCCTTCAGGCCGGGCGGCTGCCCGTACCGGCGGACGTCGGCGACGGCGGCTCCTTTGCGGTGCGGCCGCGGCGCGTCGTCGCCGCTCTCCGGGGGGCGGTCCCGCCCCGGGAGCTCAGCCTCCATGGGCCTGGACATACTGTTCCACCGCCTTGAGCGTCTCGTCCTTGTCGAGGTCGAGGTATTCCAGGATCGTGTAGCGGCCGGGGCGGGTCCGCGGCGCGTACAGGACGGCCTCGGCGAACTGCTCGACCGACAGCCCGACGTCGCCGGGCAGCCGGGGCAGGCCGTGCCGCCCGAGGCAGGTGAGGATCTCCTCCAGGCGCTCGGCGCCGTCGCCGAGGCGGGTGGCCCGCAGGTGGTAGCAGAACGCGGTGCCGAGCCCCGCCAGCTCGCCGTGGTTGGCCGTGTCGGGGTAGAGGTGGTCGATGGCGTGCAGGATCTCGTGGTCGCCGCCGCTGGCGGGACGGGAGTCGCCCGCGAACGCCATCGACATCCCGGACAGCACCAGGCTCTCGGCGAGCACGGTGAGGAACCGGTCCGACTCGATCGACTCCGGCTGGTGCAGCAGCGCCTCGGCGGCGGTGCGCGCCACGGTCAGCGCCATCCGGTCGACCCGCTCGCCGCACTGCTCGGCGGCGAGCAGCCAGTCCTCCACGGCGGAGAAGTTGCTCAGCACGTCGCCGACGCCGGCGCGGACGAGGCGCTCGGGCGCGGCGCGCACGTAGTCGAGGTCGACGATCATCGCCAGCGGCATCACGACGCCGAACGAGCCCTTGCCGTTGTCGTGCGTGAGGGACGCGACCGGCGAGCAGATCCCGTCGTGCGACAGGTTCGTGGCGACCGACACCATCGGGATGCCGGACAGCGTCGCCGCGTACTTGGTCGCGTCGATCGTCCGGCCGCCGCCGATGCCGACGACGGCCTCGTACCTCCCGGCGCGGAGCCTGCCGGCCAGTTCGACGGCCGCGTCCACGGTGCCGCCGGCCACGCGGTACACCTCGCAGGCCGCCAGGGAGGGCCGGACGTGGTCGGCGATCTGGTCGCCCTGGCCTGGGCCGACGGCGATCGCCACGCGGCCCTCGGTGGCGATCCGCCGGTCGGCGAGGAGCTCGCCGAGGGCGGCGACGGCGCCGCGCCGAACGTCGATGGAGAGCGGCGCGTTCAGCATCCGCGTCAGCAGGGGCATGAGCGTCCTCGTCGTCCGCGCTGTGGGTGGTCGGGGGGCGGTCGCGGTACGGGCTAGTAGCCCTTGGCGATCCGCCGGGCCTTCTCCAGGTCGTCGTGGTTGTCGACCTCCACCCAGGCGACGTCGCCGATCGGCGCGACGCCGATGCGGCCGCCCCGGTTCACGTGCTCCTGGTAGCCGTCCTCGTAGTAGAGGTCGGGGTCGCGCTCCCAGACGGCCTTGAGGGCGTCGGCCAGCGGCTCCGCGGCGGCGGGCTCGATCAGGGTGGCGCCGATGTACTCGCCGTTCGCGGTGGCCGGGTCCATGAGCTTGGTGATGGTCTTCAGGTTGCCTTCACCGTCCAGGATGACCTTCATCTCCTCGTCGGCGAGGGTCTTCACGTCGTCCACCGCGAGGAGGATGTCCGGGCCGCGGTTGGCCAGCAGCGTCTTCTCCACGCTCACCGGGTGGACCGTGTCGCCGTTGACCATGAGGACGCCCTTGGAGAAGTGCTCCCGGGCGAGCCACATGGAGTAGGCGTTGTTCCACTCCTCGGCCTTGTCGTTGTGAACCAGCGTGAGCTTCACGCCGTACCGCCGTTCAAGTGCGTCGGCGCGCTCCTCGACCGCGCCCGCGCAGTAGCCGACGACGATGACCACGTCGGTCAGGCCGACCTCGGCGAGGTTGCCCAGGGCGATGTCCAGGATGGTGGTCTCACCGTCCACGGGGACGAGGGCCTTGGGGAGGGTGTCGGTGTAGGGCCGCAGCCTCCGGCCCGCCCCTGCCGCCAGCACCATGCCGATCATGCTTCCTCTTCCTCCAGGTCGACCTTCGGGCCGCTGCCGCGGCTGCTCCGCCGCCACGCGGCGGTGTCCGCGGCACCGGCGGTTTCGCCAAGGTAGGCGACCGGTGCGAGGTACGCGAACGGGAGCGGACCGGGCGGGCCCGCGACGGCCGCGAACGACGTCCGGCCCTCCCGGCCGGGCCCCGCGTGCGGAACCTGCTCCCGCGTGCGGTGCCCTCGGCGGGTGCGGTGCACGATGCCGCGGTGGCGGAGCGCGAGGACCGCGATCGGCACGTGGACGAGCGGCGCCGAAGCCGCCTGCGCGAAACCCAGCGCGGCGAAGCAACCATACTCGATCCCACGCGATATGGGCGGTACGAGCCGTCCGCGGCCCCGGCGGCCGCCGGTTCCAAGCGGATGATCATGGGGCCGTCCGGTACGTTGAGCGTGGCCGGCCGGCCGCGGCGGGACTCGTCCATCGGGGCCTCCGGCCGGTCGGGGAACAGCTCGGCGCAGATGCACAGCGTAGTGGCCCGGTGTCCGGGTGTCGCGGAAACCGAGGGGTGAGATGGCCGCAGTGGCGGTGGTGCTCGCGGGCGGGGTCGGCCGGCGCATGGGGGCGGGGCGCCCCAAGCAGCTCATCGACGTCGGCGGACGGCCCGTCCTGGCGCACGCGATCGACGCGTTCGACACCCATCCCGGCATCGACGAGGTCGTCGTCGTGATGGCGTCCGGCCATCTGCGCGAGGCGGCCGCGATCGCCGCGCCGTTCCGCAAGACGGCCGCCGTGATCGAGGGCGGCGACACGCGCACCGCGTCCACGGTCGCCGCGCTGGCCGCCCTGTCCGGACGCCCCGACGACGACCGGGTGCTGTTCCACGACGCGGCCCGCCCCTTCGTCGACCACGGTGTCATCGGCCGTGTGCTGGACGCGCTGGACGGCGGCGAGGCCGTCGCGGTCGGGCTCCCCGCGTCCGACACGATGGTGGTGGTCGAGGACGGCGTGGTCGTGTCGATGCCGCCGCGCGAGACGATGACCCGGTTCCAGACCCCGCAGGGCTTCCGCCTCGGCACGATCCGCAAGGCGTACGAGCTGGCGCAGGCCGATCCGGCGCTGCGCGCCACCGACGACTGCGGCATCGTCCACCGCTACCTGCCCGACGTCCCGATCCGGGTGGTCGCGGGCAGCGAGCGCAACCTCAAGGTCACCCAGCCCTTGGACGTCGTCGTCGCCGAGCACCTCGCGGGCGAGGACCGGCGATGATCTTCGAGGCGACCCCCGCGGTCATCGGGCACCGCGGCTACGGCTCGGGCGACCCGACACCGACCGGTTCCGAGACGCCCGTCGCCGAGAACACGCTGGCCTCGCTGCTCGCCGCCGCGGCCGCGGGCGCGTCGTGGGTCGAGATCGACGTGACGCGCACCGCCGACGACGACCTCGTCCTGCGGCACGACCCGACCACGTCCGAAGGCGACTACGTGGTCGACGTGGCGGCGCCGGCCTGCGGCCTGCCGCGGCTCGCGGAGATCCTCGACGCGCTGCCGCCGGAGATCGCGGTGGACGTGGACGTCAAGACGGTCCTGGAGGACGCGGTGGACGCCCCGTCCCGCCGCACCGGCGCGCTGCTCCTGCCGCTGCTGAGGCGCGAGGCGAAGCGCCGCAGGCTCCTCGTCACCTCGTTCGACCCGGCGCTGCTGACATTCCTGCGGGACGAGCTGCCCGGCGTGCCGCTGGGCCTGCTGACGTGGCTGCGGTTCCCGCTGTGGCAGGCCGTCCCGGCCGCGGCGGGCCTCGGCTTCGACGCGGTCGCCGTGCACACCGGCTCTTGCGGGCTCGACCACCCCGACACGCGGCTGCGCCCGCTGGAGCACTGCGTGGACGTCGCGCACAAGGCCGGCCTGGAGACGGTCGTCTGGTGCCCGACCGCCGAGGCGGCCCCGGTCTACGCGGCCGCGGGCTTCGACGCGATGGTCGTCAACGACGTCCCCGGCGTCGTCGCCGCGCTCTGACTCGTCAGCGGTTGCCGCCGTACACCTGGGTCCACTCGCCCGGCCCGTCCTCGTCCGAGTCGCTCCGGTCGGCACCGCTCCGCTGCGGCGGGGCGGGCTTGTCGCTCTAT